>JBIOID010000101.1:0-6753 GCA_044449585.1 Candidatus Limnocylindrales bacterium | reverse complement strand
TGCACGGGCAGCGTCGCGACCGGCCCGCTGGCCACCGCGAGGGTCGGCGTGGCGGACGAGCCGCACCCCGCGACCAGCCCTGCGCCGAGGAGCGCGATCACGAGCAGGCCGAGGGTACGCGATGACCGAGCGCGACCAGACACGGCGCGATGCTAGCAGCCGGACGGTCGCTGTCCCGTGGCCCGATGGTCCTACGCCGGACCATCACCCGTGCGCAGGAGGCGCCTCCCCGTGCGCGGTATGGCTGATCAGGAGGACGTCGGCCGGCTCCTCGCCGACGGTCGCGACGTCATGGGGGACGCTGGCGTCCCACAGCAGGTAGTCACCGGGCCCCAGGTCGATGACGTGGTCGCCCTGGACGGCGCGCATGCGCCCGGACAGCAGCAGGTGATGCTCGTCGCCGGCATGGGCGTGCAGGCCGGTCTGCTGGCCGGGCCCGATGGTGACGCGCACGATGCGCAGATCACGGCCCGCGCCGCCGTCGACGTCGAGCGCCACGCTCCCACCGGGCACCCGCCGGCGGCGCTGTTCGCGTGCCCGCACGACGCGCGGCGGCGGCGAGGTGTCGAGCAGGAACCAGGTGATGGGGACCCCGATCGCCTCACCGAGCGCGGCCAGCGTCTCGAGCGACGGCGACGCCTTGTCGTTCTCGATCTGACTCAGGAAGCCCACGTTCAGCCCGCTGCGCCCGGCCACCTGTGCGAGCGTCAGGCTGCGGCCACGGCGGAGCCGGCGCACCTGGGCCCCGATCGCTGGGCGCCGGGCGCGCGGCGGCGTCGCCTCGACCGGGCTGGCGGCGGCGCTGGCTGGATGCTTGTTCTGCACCAAGCCATCTTGACACCACGCAACTCGTCTGGCAAGATGGTCAATAGCAATACATGTTGCTGTACACCAAATACAAGGAGGCGCTCCGTGAGGATCGCGATCATCGGAGCCGGCAACGTCGGCAGGGCGCTGGCCGACTCCAGCGTGCGGGCCGGACATGACGTCCGCATCAGCGCCACCCACGCCGACCATGCCCGGGCGGTAGCCCTGGCCACGGGCGCACGGGCCGCGGCGTCCAATCTCGAGGCCGTGCGGGGCGCCGATGTGGTCGTCCTGGCCGTGCCCGGCACAGCCTTCCCGGGTCTCGTGACGGAGCTCGGCGAAGCGCTCGGCGGCAAGACCGTCGTGGACGCCAGCAACGCGCCGACCCCCGACCCCAGCGGCGCCCCGACGGTGTCGATCGCCGAAGGTCTGCAGACGCAGCTGCCCGGCTCAAAGGTCATCAAGGCGTTCAACACCCTGTTCGCGGCGCGCCAGGTGGCACCGGTCGTCGACGGCGCGGGTGTCGATGGCTATGTGGCCGGCGACGACATCGAGGCCAAGGGCAAGGTGATGCAGCTGGCCAAATCGATCGGCCTGCGGCCCATCGACGTGGGCGGCCTCGTGATGGCCCGCACGTTGGAGGCGATGGCGTGGCTGAACATCAGCCTGCAACTCAAGAACGGCTGGGTCTGGCAGACCGGCTGGCGCCTGGTCGGCCCGACCAGCCCGGCGAGCCCGGCGACGGCGGCGTAGCCGTACCATGACGGCCGTGACCGACCTCCCCTCTTCCACCGAGCACCCAGCGGCCATCCCCGTCGCGCGCCTCAATCACGCCGTGCTGTACGTGCGCAGCGCGGCGCGCGCGGCCGAGTTCTACCAGCGCGTCTTCGGCTTCGAGATCGTCTCCAGCGAGTTCGGCGGGCAGGCCGTCTTCCTGCGCGCCGGCGGTGGCGAGAACCACCACGACCTGGGCCTGTTCAGCGTCGGCGAGACGGCGCCGCGGGCGCCGCGGGGCGCCACCGGGCTCTACCACCTGGCCTGGGAAGTGCCCACCATCGAGGACCTCGCCGCGGCCCAGCAGGCGCTGATCGCGGCCGGTGCGCTCGGCGGCGCGAGCGACCACGGCGTCTCCAAGTCGCTCTACGGCGCTGATCCGGACGGCAACGAGTTCGAGGTCATGTGGCGCGTGCCCCGCGAGGCGTGGGGTGACCTGGAGCGACGCGCGGTGATCCAGCCCCTCGACCTGCCCGCCGAGATCGCCCGGTGGGGCGTGGGAGCGGCGCCGACCGGGTGACCGTTGGCGCCGTGCGGCGCCGGCCGGGACCCCGGATCAGACCAGCTCCTCCGCCAGCAGGTCCATCAGCAGGCCGTCGTGCCAGCGGCCGTCCTGCCCTCGCTCGTACGAGCGCATGACCCCGACCGGTCGGAAGCCGACCTTGCCGTAGACATGGATCGCCCGCGCGTTGGCGGCCGCCGGGTCGATCGTCAGCCGGTGGTGGCCGCGCTCCTCGAAGAGGTAGCGGGCCGCCGTTCGGACGGCGTCCGTGCCCAGACCCAGGCCCTGGGCGGCCGAGGCGATGAACAGGTCGATGCCGGCGCTGCGGTAGTCCGCGTCATCGACCTCGCTGAACTGGAGGCTGCCGACGACGGCCCCGTCATGTTCGATCACGAACGTCGCCGGGCCGAAGTCATCGAGCCAATCGGCCGCCGCCCCGCGTGGCCCGCCGGGTGTCCACCAGCGGGCGACGGATGGCTCGGCCAGGATGACCGCAAGGCGTGCGGCGTCGGCCGGCTCTGCGGGGCGCAGGCGCACCGCGCGACCGACCAGGATGGGGAGCTTCATGCGGCCGCCCGTGGTCCCGGTGCCGGCGGCTTGTCCAGCAGGGCATAGGTCCGACCACGTTGGTGCGCGAGATCGTCGAGCTCAGCCGTCGTGCGCACCCCGTAGCTGGCCAGCTCGACCAGGTCGTCGGTGGGCAGGTACCGTCGGCCGGGGTCGCCGACCAGGACGTCGATCCCTCGGGCGCGCGCCTGCCGCAGCCAAGGCAGCACGCGCTGTGCGAGCCGCTCCTCGTACCAGCAATCGCCGGCCAGGATGACATCGACGGCCGGTGGTTCGTCGTCCAGGACGTCGCGTCGGACGACCGTCACGCGGCGCCCGTTGGCGCGCGCGTTGAGCTCGATCGCCTGGGCCGCCAGGGCATCGATGTCCGCGGCGGTCACGTGCGACGCGCCGGCTCGCAGGGCGGCGATGGCGCACAGGCCCGACCCGGCGGCCAGGTCGAAGACGGTTCGGCCGGCCACCGCACCGGGGTGATCGTCCAGGTAGCGCCCGATGGCGAGTCCACCCGCCCACGCGATGGCCCAGAACGGCAGGGGGGCGTCGGGGTCGTCCAGCTCGATCTGGACCGCTCGCCAGAGCGCCAGCACGTCGTCGGTCAGGTGCAGTCGGATGCCTTCGAGACCGGGGACGGGACGCAGGTCGGTGTGGCGAAGGATGAAGCCGCGCGGCGAGGTCGCCATCGCCCGACTCTACGCCACCCTCCGCGCCCGAGGTCCTGCACCCGCATGACCTTCGGCACTGGCAGCCCCCCGCAACCCACCTGACCATCGTGGGCGGTCGGAGAGGAGACTGCGATGGATCGTGCCATGTTCCGGACCGTCGCGATGGTCGCGACACTGCTGCTTCTGATCGCCCTCGACGTCGGCGCCGTCGCCGCCTCGAGCTCGCTCGGCGGGAAGATCCGCTACGGCGACACGGTCATCGTGCCCGCCGGCGAGACCGTGGCCTCCGATCTCTACGTCTTCGCCGGGACGGTCACCATGGACGGCACCGTGCAGGGCGACCTGGTGGCCGCGGGCGGCCATATCCAGGTCGGCGGCACCGTTGGCGGCGACATCATCGTGGCCGGTGGCACGGTCGACATCACCGGCTCGGTCGGGGGTGCCATCCGCGCCGCGGGCGGCCCGATCACGGTCAGCGGCGACGTCAAGGGCGATGTCCTCGTAGGCAGCGGATCGTTGGTCCTTGCCAGCAGCGGCCATGTCGGCGGCGACCTGATCTTCGGAGCCGGAGAGGCGACCGTCGCGGGCACCGTGGCGGGCAGCATCCAGGGCCAGGCCGGTAGCTACTCGCGCACCGGCCCGGTGGGCGGCACCGAGAACGTGACCAACACCCACCCTGGCGCGGTCCCGCCCGGGGGTCTCCCGCCCGTCGTGGCCCCGCCCGGCACTCCCGGCGGGCTGATCGCCGACGCGCTGCGCCAGTTCGTGGTGGTGGTGCTCTTCGGGGCGCTGGCGCTGTGGCTCAAGCCCCGTGGCCTGCGCGCGGCCGCCGGGGCCGTGCGCCACCGGCCCCTGATCGCCTTCGGCGGTGGCGTACTGGCCGTGCTGGGCTACGTGGTCCTGCTGCTGGCGCTCCTGGTGGTCATGGTCCTGCTGGCCATCGCCTTCGGGCTCCTGACGCTGGGCAGCCTGGTCGGCCTTACGGTCGCCGCCTGGGTACTCGCGACGCTCGGTCTGACCTTCGTCTTCGTCGTCGTGGCGGCCTTCCTGGCCGACGCCATCGTCGGCCTGGCCCTCGGGCACCTCGTGGTGCCCGCGCCCGAGGCGACCGCCAGCCGCTGGCGCGACGTGGCCATCCTGACCGCCGGCGCGGCGGTGGTGGTCATCGTGACCTCGCTGCCCATCGTCGGACCATGGGTGAAGCTCGTGGTCGTGCTGCTCGGTCTCGGCTCGCTGGCCACGGTCGCCTGGACCGGCTGGCGCACCGGACGGGCTGCTGGAGCCATCCCGACGCCGGCCCAGCCGGTGCCACCCATCCCGCCGGTCGCGACGGCGTAGGCGGTCCGCCGGAACCACCGACTTCGGAGGATCGATCCGCTGCGCGGCTGAGGCTGGTCGGGGCGGCGGGATTCGAACCCGCAACCTCGTGCTCCCAAAGCACGTGCGCTGCCGTTGCGCTACACCCCGGCGCTATTCGGTGCGTGTGGAGCACGTCACCCGGATCCGCGGCGATTACGTCGAACTGATCATCGACGCCCAGTGGCGCCCCGCGACATGGTAACGCGGCCCGTCGGCGCCACACGCCGAGCGGTCAGGCCCCCTCGCGGAGGGTCCCGTGCTACCCTCGTGCGGTGTCATCTGGAACCACCGGGTCGGTGTCGCCGTGCTGAAACGCGCTCGCTCGCTGGTGCCAGAACCGGTCAAGGGACCACTCCGCCGGACGCGCGGTGACGCATTGCGTACGGCTCGGCTGATTCGCACGCGCCTTCCACAGCCAGAGACCGATGGCGTCGCGAGCGCCCTGATCGCCAGCAAACGGATCGAATTGATGGCTGGGCGACACGCGGGACCCCATGATCTGACACGCCTGCAGAAGCTCGTGGAGCGCGCGGACGCAGCCGTGCCGCTCCACGAGGCCTACGAACGGCGTGACCATTGGCCAGAGCGATTCATCGCCCTCCGCCACGACATGGATCAGGACATCGAGAACGCCGTACGGATGGCGCGTTGGGAAGCATCCCATGGGTGGCGCAGCACCTACTTCGTCCTGCACACCGACTGGTACTGGGGCAGCCGGGGCCCGGCGCGCCCCTCCCGCCTCGTGCTCAAGGCACTCGAGGAGATCGCGAGCCTCGGCCACGAGATCGGCGTTCACAACAACGCCGTTGCCGCCGGCCTCAGGACGGGTCGGGAGGCGCCCGCGATCCTCGATGATGTGCTGACGGCGCTGCGCCGCGCTGGGTTCACGATCATGGGCACGGCGGCCCACGGCGACCCCCTGGCGCGCAATCTCCGCTTCGTGAATTACGAGATGTTCCGGGAGTGCCCCAACCCCGACGGTCTCGCGGCGGACCGGACGATCACCTACGGCGACGGCAAGGCGGGCACCGCCCATGCCATGCAGCTACGGCAGATCGCGATGAGCGACATCGGGCTCGAATACGAAGCCTATTTCATCGGCCAGACGATGTACCTCAGCGACAGTGAAGGACATTGGAACCAGAACCCGGACGACCTGCACGAGCGCTTCGTCCGTGAGGGTGGTTATCTCCAGCTCCTGACTCATCCGGTCCACTGGGCGCTCCAGGGCGAGCTGGTACGACCGATCCCCGTCGTGACGCCACCAACGGGACACGATGGCCTGGACCCGGAGCGTGGTGATTCGTCGCGCCCGCCGTATCCGATCCTTGTGCGCGGGGACTGCTGCTCGCGGCGCGCGATCCTGATGAACCAGGACCTGTTCGGTGGCCATCCGGTCATGACGCGCGACGAGAAGTCTCGTGCCGACTTCATCCTTGACCACCTGACTGTGGGCTCGCCCACGACCGAGCAGCTCGACCGGTACATCGACCTCGACCGCCTCACAGGCAGTCACCATGACTACGCGCTGGCGCAGGCGACGCGCGACACGCTCGGGGTGACGCAGGCGTCTCTGATCGTCATGGATTCGTACGCCGACATGAACTTCAAGGCATGGCGTCATCGCCAGGAGGGCTGGAAGCTCTGGATCTACCCCGCGTACGTCCGCGACCAACATGCCTTCGACCGTGACTTCGAGCCGGTCGACTTCCTCTCGCTCGAGGAGGCTGTCGAGCTCAACGTGCGGCTCATCGAACGTTACCGGAGCCAGGTCGGTGACGTCCCCGTGCTCTACCTGCAACAGCCTATCGCCTACTATCACAAACTTGACCATCGGGCGGCCTTCCGGAACCTGGGCGCAGAGATCGCCAAGCGTGTGCCCGACGTGTACGTCGGCGACGTGGATGACTCGCAGCTCGTGCCTGCCGATATGAACAGCTCGGGGCCTGGTCAGACCCTCCACTTCAATGGCCTGACTTATCGCAAGATGATCCAGGCAGCACTGGATCAGGGTCTGCGGGAATGGCTGGAACCGAACCGACACCCGATCCCAGCCTGATCATCAGCCTCCACCTGGCCGAC
>JBIOID010000100.1:0-6789 GCA_044449585.1 Candidatus Limnocylindrales bacterium | reverse complement strand
CGAGGACGTATACGTCCCGGTCGACGTGATGCAGTCCGCCTTGACGTTGATGCTGCCATCGCTGTTGAACGTCGCGGTATACGACGCGGGGTCTGGCACGACGCCGGGCATCGGCGACCCCGGCTCGGTCCCGGAGGACCATTGCCAGGCCTTGCCGGTCAACCCGCTGCCGGAGCTGCAGGCGGCAACCAGGGCGACGATCGCGATGCCGAGACTCAGGCGCGTCAGGTGACGTTTCATGGCCGTAGACCTCCCAGACTTGTGGCGTTGAGTGCGAAGCGTGACGGCGGAACACTGGTTCGGTCGGCGGTTGGC
Organism: Candidatus Limnocylindrales bacterium; assembly: GCA_044449585.1. Lineage (GTDB taxonomy): Bacteria > Chloroflexota > Limnocylindria > Limnocylindrales > CSP1-4 > DASPUH01. The sequence continues at coordinate 6,474 of JBIOID010000100.1, read as the reverse complement.
CGCACCCTCCGGCTAATCGTAGTCGCCCATCTGAAGGCGAGTGCGCCCGAACGGGCACGCCCACCGTGGCCGATCGACGCTGCGGCCATCGGAGGAAGCCGGCTGGGACGCAGCCGTCGCCATGCAGGATCGGCACGTTCACCGCGACCGGCTTGATGGCGACACCTCGCTCCGGCCACACCGCGACCATGCTCCCCGACGGCCGCGTCCTGATCGCGGGAGGCTCCACCGCGACGGCGGGATCGAACCGGCGCCGCACGGCAGCGCACCACCGGCGGCCGTTGTTGCTCAGCGTCGGTGAGGATCGTGAGTGCCCATTCCAGCGGGCACGGTTGTCGGATAACGTCGTGCGCGCTACCGCGAGCGCGCCCGACAACCACCGCGTCCGGCCGGGGCGCGTTCCAGCGTCCTGGACGCTAGGCGACGACGGCCTGGCGCGAGCCGGGTCCAACGGACTGGACGCGGCCTTCCCCTGATCGGCCTCAGCCCATCGCCCACCCGCGCCCCCGCGATGGGCGGGCCATCGCGCGAAGCGATCGTCTTCGTGGCAGCCGGCCCGTCAGGAGAACGGACCGCTCAGCTGTAGCGGTACGAGGTCCGGTCGAGCTCGTAGCTGTCCGGACCGAAGGTCGGTCCCGCCACCTGGGCGAGGATCCCGGCCGCGGCCAGGACCGCCCACACGATCAGGTAGAACCAGCTGTCCTTGATCAGCGAACCGATGTAGTCCCAATGCAGTGAGCCGTCGGGCACCTTGCCGATGAGGATGAACCAGCCCGCCAGGATGGTCGCCGCGCCGCCGAGGCCGGTCAGCAGCACCACCAGGTATTTGGGCACGTTGAGGGCGAGCGCCACGACCGCCACGACGACCGCGCAGCCGAGCCCGATGATGAAGGCGACCAGGCCGTACTGGTTGCCGATCAGACCCCAGGCACTCGAGCCGATCACGTAGCCGACGGCGCCCGCCAGCACGGCCACGGCGACGTAGTAGTAGAGGTACGAGAAGATCGCGAACACGAAGGCGACGACGAAGCCGGCACCCCAGCTGAGGATCGTCGCGAACGGGCCGTCGCCGAACAGCGCGCTGATGACATCGGTGCCGACGTTGAAGCCGACCAGGAACCCCCAGATCGGCAGCAGGATCAGGAAGTACCGCCACCCACCGAAACAGAACGCGGCGCCGACCAGCAGCGCCAGGATCGCGATCAGGAAATCCACGTCGTCGTCTCCCTCGGGTCGCGCGGATGTCGGGACCGGCCTCGGGCGACGCCGGCGTCCGCGGCGTAGATGGTACGCCCCTCTCCACCCGTGTCGACGACCATTCCCGTCGGGCCAGGGCCGCCACACCGGCCCCACGGACGGGTGACGACCGGTGACCACCGGCCGTCACCCACCAGGGATCAGCGATCCGCCTCGGCGTAGACCGGCTCGAACTCCACCTCGCCGGCGCCGAACACGAGCTCACGGCTGACCGACGACGAGACGCGGCTGGTGCGTCGGATAGCGAACGCGGCTGCCGCACCGACCGTCACGAAGATGGCCCCGACCAGGACCGCGGCGTGCAGCCCGGCCACGAAGGTCTCCGGGCTGGCGTAGCCGCCGGCCTGGCTGAAGACCGAGGCGAGGACGGCCACCCCGAGCACGCCACCGACCTCCCGGATGGCGTTGTTGGCGCCCGACGCCTGGCCCTCCTCGTGCGGCCGCACGGCACTGAGCACGACGTTGGCCACGGGGGCGAAGAACAGGCCCATCCCGATGCCGGAGATGATGAACGGGGCCACGAGCTGGGTGTACGGCACGGTCGGCGACGCGACCTGCGCCAGCCAGGCCAGGCCGATCGCCTGCAGCACGAGACCCGTGCCCATCAGCAGGCCGCCGCCGATGCGGTCGGAGAGGGCGCCGGCGATGGGCGCCACGAAGATGGGGGCGATGGTCCAGGGCAGCACGCGCAGGCCGGCCTGGAACGGCGAGTAGCCCTGCACGACCTGCAGGAACTGGCTCAGCAGGAAGATCGAGCCGAACATCCCGAAGTACATCAGCAGGGAGGCCAGGTTGGCCATCGAGAAGGCTCGGCTGCGGAAGAAGCGCAGCGGCAGCATGGGCGCCGGGGCGCGTCGCTCCCAGAGGCCGAAGACCGCCAGCAGGGCCAGCCCGACGAGGATCGCGCCCACCACGCCGGGGCTCGTCCAACCGTCGGGGTTGCCGCGGATGATGCCCCACACGAGGGCCAGCAGGCCGCTGCTGACCAAGGCCAGACCGGGCAGGTCGAGTCGTTCGGAGGGACCGTGGCTCTCCGTGAGGCGCAGCCGCGCCAGGGGGATGAGCACCAGTCCGATGGGCACGTTCAGCCAGAAGATCCAGTGCCAGTTGATGCCCTCGACGATCGCCCCGCCGACCACCGGCCCAAGAGCGATGGCCAGGCCGCCCACGGCACCCCACGCGCCGAGGGCCAGGCCGCGTCGCTCGGCGGGGACCGCCGCGCTGAGCAGGGTCAGGGTCAGCGGCACGACCATGGCGGCGCCGGCACCCTGCAGGGCACGCGCCACGATGAGCGACTCGATGCTCCCGGAAAGGGCGGCCGCGGCCGAGGAGAAGGTGAACAGGGCGAGGCCGATCACGAACACGCGGCGACGGCCGAAACGGTCGCCCAGCGCGGCGCCGGTCAGGAGCAGCACGGCGAACGTGAGCGTATAGGCGTTGACCGTCCATTCGAGCCCCTGCAGGCTCGCCCCGAGGTCCTGCCGGATGACCGGCAGGGCCGTCGTCACCACCAGGTTGTCGAGGGCGACCATGAGCAGGGCGATCGCGGTCACGGCGAAGGTCCACAGGGTGCGGGCGCGAGATGACATCAGGTCTCCATGTCGGGCTGCGGTCGAGAAGTGATGTAGTGAGCACTCACTACTGACATACGTCAAAAAAGGGTCGGTCAGATGCGCTGCGCCATGCAGCCCTCCCGGATCATCACGGCCCACGGCTCGGCGGAGTCCAGCACGTCCATCGAGGCGAGCACGTTGAGCAGCATGCCCTGGGCCAGGAACTCGGCCAGCTCCGTCGGTGAGGCGCCGGTCGTCTGCTGGATGTACGCAGCCAGGCGAGCGAAGCCGTCCTGGACCGTGCGCCGCACGTCGGGGTCCTCGCACGCCGCGTAGGCCTGCATCTGCATCCGCAGCTTGCGTCGGTCACGGATCATCTCGACATAGGCATCGCCCATGCGCCGCTTGGCCTCATCCGGCGAGCCGCCATCGACGGCCTCGCGGAAGACCGCCATCGTCTGCTCGAAGCACAGTTCGACGGCGGCCAGGAACAGGTGCTTCTTGGTCCCGAACAGACGGAAGAGATAGGGCTGCGACAGGCCCACCGCGCGGGCGATGGTCTCGACCGACGTGTTGTCCAGGCCGGTGTCCGCGAACGCATCGAACGCAGCCTCGAGGATCTCCTCGCGCCGCTCGGCGGCGGTGTGGCGCATGGTCGCGGCGTGCATGACCGCATGTTAGTGGTCACTCACTACCTTGTCAAGCGACCCCTTTGACGGGCGACGCGCGGGCGGGACCGGGGCGACACGGGCGCCGTCGTGACACGGCGCCGTGCACGTTCACGACGTGGTAATCCGCTCGAAAGGTGCGGCGACGACGATAGCCGTGGCATTCGGGTCCTCCCTCGAACGGCCACCATCCAACGGCCCGGCACGACGGGCGAGCCCGCTCCCTCCTCCTCGGGCTCGCACGTGGACCGGGTCGCTTGGTGTCCGGCGATGCGCCACCATGGTGGGCGTGATCCTCCTCCGGGCTGACGGGGTCTCCGCGCGCATCGACTCCGATCGGGGCGGCCGCCTGGCCTCGCTGGCCGTGGGTGGGCGGGAGCTGCTGGTGGGTCCGCCGGACGCGCATGGCCGGTCCCTGGACTGGGGCTGCTTCCTGATGGCCCCGTGGGTCGGTCGGATCGCCGATGCGCAGCTGGCGTGGCGCGGGCGACGTCATCGCCTGCCGCGCACGATGGGTCGGCACGCCATCCATGGCGTGGTCTACGACCGACCGTGGTCGATCGACGGTGCCACCGCAGACGAGGCGACCCTGACGTGCCTCCTGGGCGACACGGCGTGGCCGTTCGCCGGCCTGGTGCGCCAGCACGTCTCGCTGGCGCAGGACCGGCTGACCATGACCGCGGAGATCGTGGCCGACGAGCCGATGCCGGCGTCGCTGGGCTGGCATCCCTGGTTCGCACGGGGCGACGGGGATGTCCGCCTGACGGTCGACGCGGCCCGCACGCTCGAGTTGCGCGCGCTGATCCCCACCGGACGGACCCGGCCGGTCGACGAACGCACGGACCTGCGCGCGGGGCCACCCCTCGGCGAGCGGGCCCTCGACGACGTCTACCTCGACGTGGTCCCGCCGGCCATCGTGCGCAGGCAGGACGTCGAGCTGCGCATCGGCTTCGACGCCCCGCTCACGACGCTCGTGATCTACACGACGCCGGTCGCCGTCTGCGTCGAGCCCCAGTCGGCCTGGCCCGATGCCACCTCGCTGGCGGCCCGAGGGCGCCACGAGACCGGCCTGGTGGAGCTCGAGACGGGCGACCGCCTGGCAGCGACCATGTCCTGGACGTGGCGACTACCCTGAGCCGATGGCCGTCGAGGCGTACCTGGAGGTCAGCCCCAAGCGGACGTTCGCGGGCGCCGTCGCGTGGCCCGGCTGGTGTCGCTCCGGTCGGGACGAGGCCGCTGCGCTGCAGTCCCTGGTCGACTACGGCCCGCGCTACCGCCGGGTGTTGAGCAACACCGGGCTCGTCCTGGCCGTGCCCGTGGCGACCGACCAGCTCGTCCTCGTCGGCCGCGTGGCCGGCAACGCCGGGACCGACTTCGGCGTGCCGAGCATGCCTGCGCCGGGCGACGACGGGCCGCTCGACGCACCCGCGCTGGCGCGACAGGCCGCCATCCTGCGGGCCTGCTGGGCGGCGCTCGATCGGGCGGCGGGGGCCGCGGCCGGCCGCGAGCTCACGAAGGGACCACGCGGCGGCGGGCGCGAGGTGCCGGCCATCCTGGCCCACGTGGCTGACGCCGAGGCGGGTTACCTGTCACGCGTGGCGTGGCGGGCGCCGGACGATGCCCTGGCTCGGCGCAGCGCCGTGCTCGAGGCGCTCACGGCCGTCGCACGGCTGGGCACGCCCCCGCCCCGGGGGCCGGGCGGGACGCGCTGGCCGGCCCGTTACTTCGCGCGTCGGGTCGCGTGGCACGCTCTCGATCACGCCTGGGAGATCGACGACCGCACCCCTGGGTGACACCCGTCAGCGGATGGGGGCCGCCACCCGGGCGTGCTGCGCCAGCAGGTCGGCCAGCGTGACCGACTCGCCCCGCTCGCCCAGGCGGGCCATGCCGCACTCGGTCGCGACCTCGAACGGACGTCCCGCGCCATCCGACGCCGCCACCACGAGCGCGTCGATCCGCGCCGAGTCGTTCTCGTAGTCGATCACGCCCAGGGACAGCTCGGCATCACCCACGTCGAGGCCCGTCAGCGGCGCGAAATAGGACGGCGCGAGGCCGGTGTCGCGATCGACCGGCATGTGCACGAAGTCCAGCCGGACCTGGCGGGCGACCGCGTCCGCGATGCGCACGGGCAGGGCCAGGTCGGCCGGGGCCTTGAAGTGCCGATGCTTGTAGTCGCCGTAGCAGAGGTGGAGGCCCACGGCCACGTCCGGCGGGACGGCCCGCACGCATTCGACCAGCTCGGCCGTGATGCGCTCGAAGGTGCGGAAGGCCGGGTCGGGATGGAAGACGTCTTCGAGCACCCCGATCTCGACCGCGACATCCCACTGGATGGCCAGGTCGGCGTGCGGGATGGCCGCGCAGATGGCGGCGACCTCGTCGAAGAGGGCCGTCTTGAAGCTGTCGAAGAACCTGTCCTGGGCGGATGGCTGGACCCAGGCGATGACGACGGCATACGGCGTCGGCACGCTGACCTGGAAGCGCACGCCGGCCGGGACGACGCCCTCCTCGCGCAGCCGGCAGAAGGTGGCGTACGACTCGATGGCGGCGTCGGCATAGCCCAGGGCGCGCGGCGGGACGGTCACGCCCGCGTCCACGTCCAGGCCGGGGAAGACGCTGTAGTCGGGGTTGCCCGTCTCGGGGTTGACCTGCGGCTGGCCCATGCGGACGCCCGGCACGGCCTGGAGCCGGTCGATCTGCCACCAGATCCACTGGGCGCGGGGGCCGGTCTCGCCGTCCGTCAGACGCGTCAGGTGGCGGCCGAGCACGCCGGCCGTCGTGCGCATCGCCTCCTCGGCGGTCGGGGCGGCCAGGCCGCCGACCAGGTGGGCGCCACGTGCGTTCGTCATCCGATCCTCACCTCCAGGTTCGCTCGCCGATCCACGAGTGGTCCGGAGAAACAGAAGACCCTTCCTGTGAGGAAGGGTCAGGGAGGATCCCTTATCTCGCAGGCGCTCCTGCCCGGATGTGGCACCTTGCCGGCGTCGCCGCCGGTAGGT
>JBIOID010000099.1:0-6796 GCA_044449585.1 Candidatus Limnocylindrales bacterium | reverse complement strand
GTCGAGGCTCCGCGGGCCCTCGATCAGTCGAGCATCGGCACCCTGACCGCCGATCGTCTCGAGATGCATCAGGGTGCCGTCGCCCGGGCCCAGGTCGGAGAGCTGTCGATGTACCAGGGTGCGGTGGCCCTGGTCCAGGCGCGCTCGACCGTCCACCTCGACCAGTCGGCCGTCCTCGGGGTGGTCGGGGGGGAGGTGGAGCTGGGCCCCGGGTCCAATGCCCTGGTGGTGTTCGCGCGCGAGGTCCATGGCGATGTGAAGCCGCTCCTCGACTGGCGCGCCGCGCTGGCCCTGGGAGCGGCCTGGGGCCTGATCGCGACGCTTCTGCGCGGGCTGCGGCGGCGCGCTTGAGCAGGCGGTCCCTGGGGGTGCCCGCGGGGTCGCGGCGCCGGCTTCGGGTACACTCGCGCCCGGCGGCCCGCCCATCGGCCGGCCCAGGGCGCCCGGCCAGCCCGACCTCGCAGGGGAGACGCAGCCGCTCGTGATCCATCCCTCGGCAGATGTGGCGGCTGGCGCGCGCATCGGCGCGCGGACGCGCGTCTGGAACCAGGTCCAGGTGCGCGAGGGGGTCGTCATCGGCGAGGATTGCATCATCGGCCGCGACGCCTACATCGACAGCGACGTCCACATCGGCGACCGCGTCAAGATCCAGAACGGCGCGCTGGTGTACCACGGGGTGACCGTGGAGAACGGCGTGTTCATCGGCCCCGGCGCGATCCTGACCAACGACCGGTACCCGCGGGCGGTCACGGCCGACGGTGAGCTGGCCACGGCCGACGACTGGGTCGTCGACGAGATCCACCTGCGTCAGGGCAGCTCCATCGGGGCCGGCGCCATCATCGTGGCGGGCGTCGACGTCGGCCGTTTCGCGACGGTCGGCGCGGGCGCCGTGGTCACCCACACGGTGCCCGATCACGCCCTCGTGGTGGGCAACCCGGCCCGCCGCCTCGGCTGGGTCTGCGCCTGCGGCCGTCGTCTGCTGGCGGCCGGCGAGCCGGTGGCGGGCCGCTTCGAAGGCCTCGCCACGTGCGCTCGCGAGGGGCGCCAGTACCGCATCGCCGGCGACCAGTGCTCGAGGCTCACGGAGGTGTCCGCTTGATCCCCATCTCGCGACCGGATATCGGCCCGACGGAAGAAGCCGCCGTCCTGGAGGTGCTGCGCTCGGGCATGCTGGCCATGGGCCGGCGCACCGAGGCGTTCGAGGAGGCGTGGGCGGAGTACTGCGGGGTCCGCCACGCGATCTTCATGGCCAACGGCACGGTCGCCCAGGAAGCCGTGCTGCGTGGCCTCGGCATCGGCCCGGGCGATGAGGTCATCACGGTCAGCTTCAGCTTCAACGCCACCGTCAGCGTCATCCTCCAGGTCGGGGCGAGGCCCGCCTTCGTCGATGTCCGCGACGATGACTTCGCGATGGATCCCGACCTGGTCGAGGCGGCCATCACGCCGCGCACGCGCGCCATCATGCCGGTGCATCTCTACGGGCTGATGGCCGACATGGCCCCGCTTCAGGCGATCGCCGAGCGCCACGGGCTGGTCGTCATCGAGGATGCCGCACAGGCCCACGGCGCCACCTACCAGGGTCGTCGCGCGGGCCGGTTCGGGCCGGCCATGTTCAGCCTGTATGCGACCAAGAACCTGATGACCGGCGAGGGCGGCTTCGCCACGACCGACGACGACGCCCTGGCCGACCGCATCCGGCTCTACCGCAACCACGGCATGCGCGTGCGCTACTACCACGAGAGCCTGGGCACGAACTTCAAGCCCACCGACCTCGCCGCGGCCCTGGGCCTGGCGCAACTGGCCGGCCTTGACACGCGCACCGCCCGGCGGCGCCAGAACGCCGCGCGCCTGACGGCGGGCCTGGCCGGCTACCTGACGCCGGTCGTGCCGGCGGGGCGCGAGCACGTCTGGCACCAATACACGATGCGCTTCCCGGGGGAGCGCCAGCGGGTCATCGACGGCTTGACCGAGCGCGGCATCGGCACGCTCATCTACTACCCCGTGCCGATCCACCGCCAGGCCTACCTCCAGGCGCTGGTGCCTGGCGCCGCCGACCTGCCGCTGCCGGTCACCGACCGTCTCAGCCAGGACGTCCTGTCCATCCCCGTCCGCCCCAATCTGACCGACGAGGAGCTGCGCCAGGTCATCGAGGCCGTGCGCGCCGTGGCCACCCCGCTGGACCGCATCGCGACCGCGGCGGCGACCGTCGCGCCCGCCTCCGCATGACCGCCCGCCTGCGCGTCGGCCTGGCCGGGCTGGGCACGATGGGCCGCAACCACCTGCGCAACCTGGTGGCCCGTGATGACGTCACGCTGGTGGCGGTGGCCGACCCGGCGCCCATCCCGCAGCAGCACGCCCTGACCGTCGCGCCCGGTGCGCGCGCCTTCGCCGACCCGCTCGTCATGCTGGCCGAGGAGCGCCTGGATGCGGTCGTCGTGGCCGTGCCCACCACGCTCCACCACCGGGTCGCGCTGGCCGCCATGGAGCGCGGCTGTGCGGTCCTCGTCGAGAAGCCCCTGGCCGCCACCGTGGCCGAAGGGCGTGAGCTGGTCCAGGCCGCCGCGGCCCGCGGTGTGGTGCTCCAGGTCGGCCACATCGAACGGTTCAACCCGGCCGTGCTGGAGTTGAGCCGCCGCCTCGCCGGTGGGGCGCTGTCGCGCCTGTACAGCATCCGCACCGTGCGCGGCGGACCGCTGCCCGACCGGATCCGCGATGTCGGGGTCACGGTCGACCTAGCCACGCATGACGTGGACGTCATCTGCCACCTTGTCGGCGAGCGGCCCATCCGTGCCTACGCCGAGTCGACCCGACATGTCCACACCGCGCACGAGGACCTGCTGTATGGCCTGCTCGCCTTCCCGGGCGGCGCGCTGGGCCAGATCGACGTCAACTGGCTGACGCCAGAGAAGCAGCGCCGCGTGACGGTGCTGGGCCAGGAAGGCATGTTCGAGGCGGACTACCTGACCCAGACGCTGACCTTCACGCGCGGCGCCAAGGAACTGGCGCCCGAGTACCTGGACGGCTATGCGCCGACGTTCGTGGGCCAGACGGCGACCATCCCGGTCGAGCCGGCAGAACCGCTGCGGCGCGAGCTGGACGCCTTCTTCGAGGCCGTGCGGACCGGCGGCCCGGCGGCCATCACGGGCGCCGACGGCCTGTGGGCCGTGGCCCTCGCCAACACCCTGCTGCGCTCGGCGACCGAGCATCAACCTATCGATATCGTGCCCCTGGAGGTGCCCTGATGGTCTCCGACCCGACGGCCTGGGAGGATCACCCGGCCCACCACGTCGCACCCTGGCGCGGCGCCCCCGACACGGTCGGGACGGTGGCCGTCGTGGGCATGGGCAAGATCGGCCTGCCGCTGGCGGCGCAGTACGCCGAGGCCGGCTGGCACGTCATCGGGGTGGACGTGCTGCCGCACGTCGTCGAGACCCTGAATGCCGGGCGCATCCATTTCGACGAGGAGCCGGGCCTCCGCGAGCGCATCAGCCGCGCCCGCGCGGCGGGGCGTTTCGAGGCCACGCTGAGCCATGCGGATGCAGCGCGCCGGGCGGACGTGGTCGTCATGATCGTGCCGCTCATGCTGTCTGACGAGCAGCTGCCGGACTATCGCCTGATCGACCCGGCGACCGACGCGGTGGCCGGCGGGCTGCGGCCGGGCGCGCTCGTGATCTTCGAGACGACGCTGCCGGTGGGCGACACGCGGCGGCGCTTCGGGCCCGCCCTGGAGCGCGGCAGTGGCCTGGCCATGGGCGACGGGGACGCCGGGTTCCTCATCGCCTTCAGCCCGGAACGGGTCTACTCGGGCCGCATCTTCCGCGACCTGGCGACCTACCCCAAGCTGGTCGGTGGCACCGACCAGGCAAGCTCCCAGCGGGCCCTGGCCTTCTACCACAGCGTCCTGCCGACCGAGGTGTGGGACCTGGGCTCGGCGGAGGCGGCCGAGTTTGCCAAGCTGGCCGAGACGACCTATCGCGACGTGAACATCGCCCTGGCCAACGAATTCGCGCGCTATGCCGACCGCATCGGCGTGGATGTCCTGGAGGTCATCCGCGGCGCGAACAGTCAGCCGTTCTCGCACATCCACCAGCCGGGCATCGGGGTGGGCGGCCACTGCATCCCGGTGTATCCCCATTTCCTGATCAGCCGCGCGCCGGAGCTGCAGCTCCCGGAGCTTGCCCGGCGCGTCAACGATGGCCAGGTCGGACTCGCCATCGCCGAGCTGGAGCGAGAGCTGGGCGGCCTGGCCGACGTGCCCGTCCTGGTCCTGGGGCTGACCTACCGGGAGGGGGTCAAGGAGCTGGCCTATAGCCGGGCGATGCCGCTCATCGAGCGCCTGCGGTTCCACGGCGCGACCGTGTCGGCCTACGACCCCCTCCTGTCCGAGGCCGAGGTGGCTCGCCTGGGCGCCATGCCATGGAGCTGGGGTTCCGTGTCGCCGGCCCGCGCGGTCGTGCTGCAGACCGGTGACGCCCGCTTCCGGGAGCTCGACGACGCCTGGCTGCCTGATCTCCAGGTGGTGTACGACGGGCGCAACGCGCTGCGTGGCCTGCCCCGCCGACCCGGCGTGACCTACTTCGGGGTCGGCGTGGCCGGCGGCCCCCACGAGCAGTCCGCCAGCCGGGAAGGCCGCGGCGCGAGCCTGGTCGGGCGCGCCGTCCCGCGCTGAGCGGCACATCATCAGCGCCGCCCGTGGCGGGCGCCTGATGCGCATCGTCAGCATCGTCGGCACGCGCCCCCAGCTGATCAAGGCGGCCGCGCTCGAGCCGCTCCTGCGCGCCGCGGCCGACGCGACGCTCATCGACACGGGGCAGCACTGGGACCATGCCCTGGCCGGCACGTTCTTCGCCGAACTGGGGCTGCCCCGACCGGAGTACGACCTGGGCATCGGGGGTGGTGGCCATGGCGAGCAGACCGGCCGCATGCTGGTCGCGCTCGAGCCCCTGTTGCGATCGCTCCGCCCGGACGCCGTGATCGTCTATGGCGACACCAACTCGACCCTCGCCGGCGCCCTGGCGGCGGCCAAGCTGGGCCAGCCGGTGGCGCACGTCGAGGCCGGCCTGCGCAGCTTCGACCGGACGATGCCGGAGGAGTTGAACCGGGTCGTGGCCGACCACCTCAGCCGCTGGTGCCTGGCGCCGACGCCGACGGCGGTGGCCGATCTGGCCCGCGAGGGCATCACCGAGGGCGTCGTCCTGGTGGGCGACCTGATGCAGGACCTGGCGGCGCGCATCCTGCCCGAGGTCCGCGCACCGGCGGTGCTGGCGGAGGTGGCCGACAGGCTGGTGAGCGAGGCCGCGCGGCGGCCCGAGCTCGCCCCCGGCCGCTACACGTACGCCACGATCCACCGGGCGGAGAACCGCACGCCGGGCGCCATGCGCGCGTGGGCGGCCCTGCTGGCGAGCGCGGTGACGGTCGACCGTCCGGTCATCCTGGCCCTCCACCCGGGCACCCGGGCCGCCCTGCGCGACGCGGCCATCGCGCTGCCCGAGCTCGTGCACGTGGTCGAGCCGGTCGGCTACCGCACGTCGCTGGCGCTGCAGCTGCACGCCGCGGCCGTGATCACCGACTCCGGCGGGGTCCAGCGGGAGGCCGCCTGGCTCGGCACACCGTGCCTCGTGCTGCGCTCGAGCACCGAGTGGCCAGAAGCCGTGGCTGCTGCTCGCGGAGCGATGGTGCTGATCGGCCGCGACCTCGAGGCCGGGCGCGCCGCGCTGGAGCGGCTCGCCCCGGCGGATGACGCGCCAGCGCTCGCGGCCGCACGCGCGGCGGCGGTCGACCTGCCCTCGGCAGGCGCCGCGGCGGCCATCGTGGCGGCCCTCACGGGGACTGCTCCGGGGCGCTGAGCGGGTCAAAGCGGCGCTTGGGGTACGATACGCCGTCGCAACCTCCCTTGACCTCCACGCTGCGGACGGGGTCCGCGCCCCCGACCTGAGGAACTCCCACACCCATGACCAGCCGCGCTAAGCCCCTCAAGACCAAGTCCCGACGCTCGTCCTGGGAGAGCGAGCACCGGCAGCAGGTGGTGGTCACGATCGCCTTCGTCTCGGTCATCGTGCTGGCCATCGTGATCCTCGTCGGCGCCGTCGTCGTCAACTACTACAGCAACCACCTGCTGGCCGTGGCCACGGTCGGGGGGCAGGGCATCTCGCACGATGAGTGGACCGATCGCGTCAACGTCCTGTCCTTCCGCCTCGACGAGGGGGAGGCCCGCCTGCGCGAGGCCGTGGCCGCCGGTGAGCTAGACGCCACGAGCGAGCAGCAGGAGATCGCGAGCCTGGAGCAGAGTCGCTCGACGATCCAGGACCAGGCGCTGCAGGGGCTCATCGACGACACGCTGCTGGCGCAGGAGGCCGCGCCGTTCGGGCTGACCGTCAGTGACGCGGAAGTCTCGACCCGGCTGCAGCAGGATGCCGCGACGCCCGAGGAACGGCACGTCCAGGTGCTCACCTTCAAGCCCGCCGTGGATGCCGTCTCCGGCCTGCCCAGCGACGCCCAGAAGGCAGCCGCCCAGGCGACCGCCCAGAAGGCCCTGACCGACCTCCAGGCCGGCAAGACGATGGATGCGGTGGCCACGGCTGATGGCGCGGACGCATCCGGCGTCGACGACTTCGGCTACATCAGCACGCAGGACACGAGCGACGACCCGAACCTCGTGCAGGCCGCCTTCGCCCTGCCCAAGGCCGGCTTCACGCCGGTCGTCGCGGGCCAGGATGGCTACCTGCGCATCGGCCAGGTCACGGACATCCGGGCCGCCGCGCCCGATGCCGCCTTCATGACCACGCTCCAGACCTAC
>JBIOID010000098.1:0-6845 GCA_044449585.1 Candidatus Limnocylindrales bacterium | reverse complement strand
GTGGTCGTGGGCGCCCTCGCCCTGCTGATCTTCGGCGTCCTGCAGAGCAACTTCGTCTTTGGCCTGGTGTCCGGCCTGGTCGGCCTGGCCCTCGGTTTCGTCCTGCCCGAGTACTGGCTCAACCGCCGCATCCGGGCGCGCAACAAGGCCATCCTGCTGGCCATCCCCGACACGCTCGACCTGCTGACCATCTCCGTCCGCGCCGGCCTCGGCTTCGATGCCGCGCTCGGTCGGGTGGTGGAGAAGACCACCGGTCCCCTGGCCGACGAGTTCCGGCGCGGTCTGGCCGAGATCCGGTTGGGCTCCGCCCGCCGGGACGCGCTGCGCGGCATCGTGGCCCGCACCAACGTGCCGGCCCTGGCCAACTTCATCGGCGCCATCATCCAGGCCGAGCAACTCGGCGTCTCGATCAGCAAGGTCCTCCAGGTCCAGTCCGAGCAGCTGCGCATCGAGCGCCGCCAGCGCGCGGAGGAAGCCGCCGCCAAGGCGCCCATCAAGATGCTCTTCCCACTCGTGGGCTGCATCTTCCCGTCGCTCTTCATCGTGATCCTGGGCCCGGCCATCATCCTGCTCATGGTCAACCTCCACACCTGATCCGGACACAGCGGTGACCATCCCGCTCGAGCTGCGCAACATCACGCGCGGCACGGCCGTCGCGACGCAGGTCGCGGCGGCCGATTCGTTCTGGGCGCGCTTCATGGGCCTGATGGGTCGCGCCAGCCTGGGCCCACAGGAAGGCCTGTGGCTGCCCGGCACCAACAACATCCACATGTTCTTCATGCGCTTCGCCATCGACTGCTGCTTCGTCGGGCTGCCGACCGCCGACGGCACCCGGCCCGTCACCGCGCTGCGCCGCGGCCTGCCGCCGTGGCGCGGCATCGTGTGGTACGAGCGCGGCGCACATGGCGTGGTCGAGCTGCCGGTCGGCGCGCTCGAGCGCAGCGCCACGCAGGTCGGGGACCGCGTGACCCTGACGCAGCGCGGCGCCGGACCGATCTGAAGCGGCCCCGATGAGCGGCGTCAGGCGCCGCCCCGTGGTCGACCAGGGACCAGGTCGACCGGCCCTCACGCCGCGCGAACTACTGCTGTGGGTCGGCTCGATCACCGGCTACCTCTTCGGCGCGTTCGCCTTCGTGACCATCGAGGTCAGCGTCGGCGGCGCCTGGTTCCGCACCGGTCCCGACCTCGACGCCTACCTGCGCGCCGGTCGCGACCTGCTGGCCGGAGCCCCTGTCTACGTCGGCCAGATCGGCGAGCCGACCAACTTCCCGTATGCGCCGACGTGGGTCGTCATCGCGGCCGCCCTGACCCTGCTGCCGCCCTTGCTCGTGCAGGCCGCCATCGTGGTGCTCGACCTGATCGCCATCCGCTACGTCGCCGGGAGCTGGCGAGGCACCGGGCTGGTCCTGCTGTGGCCGCTGACCGCCTTCGAACTGTCGGCCGGCAACATCGACCTGCTGATCGCGGCGGCCATCGTGCTGGCCTGGTCGACCACGCTCGACGATGACCTCGGCCTGCCGGACCCGTCGAGGCGACTGGGACAGCTGGTAGCCGGCGTCGGCCAGGTGGGCGGGCTGGTCCTGGTCGCGCTGGCCAAGCTGGCCCCGGCGCTGGCCCTGCCACCGGCCCGCTGGCGCAGCGCGCTGATCGCCCTCGTCATCTGCGTGGCGGTCACGCTCCCGTGGCTGTTCCTGTGGCCCGAGTGGTTCGCCTACCTGCTGCGCCAGCCAGCGACCATCGCCATCTCGCTGCCGGTCGGACCCTGGTACCTGCGCCTGCCGATCGCGCTCGTGCTGGCGGCGTTGGGGAGCTTCGTGCTGCGCCGCCCGTGGCTGAGCGCCCTGGCCGTGTTCGTGGCGATGCCCTCGCTCTACCTCTCGACGACGGTCATCCTCATCGCGCCGATCCGGCTCTGGCTGGACAGTCGCCCGGCCAGAAGAGGGGCGTAGGCGCCGGCGATGGCGACCAGCGGCAGCGCCGCCTCCGGCAGCCAGCCCAGGAGGGGCAGCAGGACCGCCCAGCGGTAGCCGCGCGCGGCCAGCAGCGCCGCCGGCAGCGCCAGCACGACCAGGTAGTGCACCCAGATCAGCGGCGCCAGCAGGAGCGAGGCGCCGGTGACCATCACGAACCCGACCTCGCGGTCCTGGCGCAGGGCCAGGGCGACCGCCAGCACGCCCAGGCCGTACTGGAGCACCAGCAGCGGCTGCACCAGCGCCGCATCCAGCCCCAGCAGCAGCGCGGCCGACGCCAGGTCCACGTTGTGCGCCACGCCTGTGACATCCGACAGGTTGCGCACGACCGTCACGTAATCCCCGTAGCCGGCCAGCCCGACGAAGGGCAGCGTGAGCGCGATGAGGACAAGGCCCGCCGCAGCCGTCCACGCTACCGGCCGCCAGGCGCGCCGGATGAGCCACCAGACGGGGACGACCAGGAGGGTCGGCCGCAGGGCCAGGGCGAGGGCGGTCGCGACGCCCGAGGCCGGTCGGTCGAGCCAGTGCCACGCCACGCAGCTCAGGGCCAGCACGATCAGGCTCACGTTGCCCAGGTTCAGGTCGATCAGCGTCGGGTAGCTGAGCGCCGACACGAGCAGCACCGCTCCGCGCACCCAGCGCGGCACCGGCATGAGCGCGCACCCGATGACCAGCAGGGCCACCCGCCCGATCCACCAGCCAGCCGCCACGGTCGCCGTCGCGGCCCCCGCGACCGGCGCCAGCAGGACGGCCAGCGGCGGCGGATACAGGTACAGGCCGGCCGGACCCGGGCTGAACGGGCCGCTCAGCGTCTCGGGCTGGTAGGGCGTGCCGCCGGCGGCCACCCGCGCCGCGGCGGAGAGGTAGGCGGCCAGGTCATAGCCGTAGCCGGTCGTCGAGCTGAAGAACGCCAGGGTCGCCAGGAGGAGTGCGCCGCCCAGGAGGCCCAGCCCGACCGCGATCAGCGTCGCCCGGTCGGACGAGCCCGCGCGCGTTCCCGTGGCCGCCTGCATGCTCGCGATGATATGGGTCGCCAACCGATCGCGAACGGAGGCCGGTCATCATCGGGGGCGCATGCGCGCGCTGCTGGACCTGCTGCTGCCGCCGACCTGCCCTGGGTGCGGTCGCGAAGGCACCCTGCTGTGCGCCACGTGCGCGCGGCCCCTGTGGCGCCGCCTGGACGAACCGCCCGGGTCGCCGCTGGGGCTGCCGACCTGGTTGCCGGCCGGCATCCTGCAGCTGGAATGGCTCGCCCCGTTCACTGGTACCACGCGCGCCGCGCTCCACGCCCTCAAGTACCGGGGCGCCAGGCCGCTGGCGGAGCCCCTCGGGACCATCCTCGCCGCACGCTGGGCACGGGCCGGACGGGGCGGCGACCTGCTCGTCCCGGTGCCCATCCACCAGGCTCGACTGCATGAGCGCGGCTACGACCAGGCGGTGCTGCTCGCCGACGTGGCCGGGCGGCGCCTGGGCCTGCCCGCCGTGCCCGCCCTGCGGCGCGGAGCGGCGACCGTCGCCCAGCATGGCCTGGGGCGGGGCGAGCGCTCCGCCAACGTCGGTCACGCCTTCGAGGTCGCGCCCGGGCGAGCCCCCGCCGTGGCCGGCCGGTGGGTCATCCTCGTGGACGACATCCTGACGACCGGGGCGACCATCGGCGCCTGTGCCGCTGCCCTCCGGTCGGGCGGCGCGGCGGCCGTCTCGGCCCTCGTCGTGGCGCGCGAACGCTAGGCCGCGGCCTGCCGGCCGGTCAGACGTAGAATCGCCCCAGGAGGGCGAGCCCATGCGAACCATCGTCAGGGGCAAGAACTTCGAAGTCCCCGACGCCGACCGAGCCTACGTCGAGGCCAAGCTCCACCGCCTGGACCGCCTCGTGGGTGAGCGCGCCGAGGCCGCGGCGGACCTGGCCATCGAACGCCACCGAAGCGCCGCCACCAGCCATGTCGTGACCGTCAGCCTCGACCTCGATGGCCGACCGATCCATGGCACGGCGAGAGCAGCCACCCATCGGGCGGCGACCGATGAGGTGGTCGATCGCCTGGAGCGTCGCGCGGTCGATCTCAAGGCACGCCTCCGCCAGCCGCACCAACCGGGTGCCCCGTCCGCCCGGCTGCCCCGTCAGGCGGACGAGCGGAGCCCGGAGCCGTCGTCGCGCGTGGTCAAGGTCAAGCGCTTCGACCTGGTGCCCATGTTCGAGGAGGACGCGGTCGCCGAGATGGAAGATCTCGGCCATAGCTTCTTCGTCTTCGTCAACGCGGAGGACGAGCGGATCAACGTGCTCTACCGGCGCCGCGACGGCGATTACGGCCTCATCGAGCCGGTCATCGGGGGCGGGTACAACGTCGGCCGCGCCCAGCGCAAGGGCTGAACGGGCGGCTGCTCCTCCCGACGGGTCCTCATCTTCAGGCGGGCATCCTCAGGCGGGCCAGGCGCTCGGCGGTTCCAGCCGATAGACGCCGCCCGTGCGCACCATGAAGTGCAGATCGACCAGGTAGCGGCGCAGCGACGCGACGTCCGGATGCACGAGCGCCAGGCGCTGGTTGACCTCCTTCTCCGGGTAGGCCACGTCGGGCTCGAAGATCGTCTCCGCCAGGTAGCGCAGGACCACCACGCGCTTCTTGTCCTGGGCCGGGATGGCCGTGAGGCGGCCGTCCTCGAGGAACACGCGCAGCACCTTGGCCTCGAAGGCCGGCCGCGGCGCCCCATCCGGGCCGGGCAGTTGCAACGCCGTCGCCGCTCCGGGGCGCGACGCCTCGTCCAGCTGCCGCCCGAGCGCGTGGATGGCGCCGACGCGCAGCTCGTACTCCACGTACGGGTGCCGCGGCCGCGACGCGACCAGCCCCGCCTCGCGCAGCCGCTGCAGGTGGTGGGCGACGGTCGGCGATGACAATCCGGTCGCCTCCGCCAGCTCCTGCACCGCCATGGGCCGCGCCGCGAGCAGCCCGATGATGCGCAGCCGCGATGCGTCGGCGAGCGCCTTCAGGGTGGTCAACAGCTCGGCATCCATGCTGCGCATGGTAGTGCACGATTCGACATACGTCTAATCGACGGCCCCTGCGTACCATGGGCCCATGGCTTCTGGGTTGCGGGCGGAGTTGGGCGGTCGCATCATCGGCTGCCACCTGCCCCTCCGCGGCGGCATGGTCAAGGCGGCCGACCGGGCGGACGAGATCGGGGCGCTCGCCATGCAGGTGTTCGCCGACAATCCGACGGCATGGCGTCGGCGGACCGAGCCGCCGCGCGAGCTGCCCGCCTTTCGGGCCCGGTTGCAGGAGCTGGGCCTGGGCCCTACCGCGACCCACGCCGCCTACCTCATCAACCTGGCCGGGGCCGACGAGGCGTTCTGGGCACGGTCGGTCGCGGCGCTCGCCGCCGAGCTGCGCATGGGCGCCGCCTACGGCGCCGCGTTCGTCAACGTGCACAGTGGGTCGCATCGCGGCGGCGGGCCGTCCCAGGGCGTGGAACGGCTGGCCCGCGGACTGGCGGCGGCCCTGGTGCAGGCGGACACGCCGGACACGGCGTCGGCGGATCGACCGCAGCTGGTGCTCGAGAACAGTGCTGGGGGCGGCGACGGCATCGGTTCGACCGTCGAGGAGCTGGCGGAGATCGCCGAGATGGCGCAGCGTGCCGGGGTGGCGTCGGGACGTCTGGCCTTCTGCCTCGACACCGCCCACCTGTGGGGGGCCGGCTACGACCTCACCCGGGCGGACGTGCTTGATGACGTGCTGGAGCGCTTCGACCGCCTCATCGGAGCGGATCGGCTGGCCATGCTGCATCTGAACGACTCCAAGGTGGACCTTGGTTCACATGGCGATCGGCACCAGCACATCGGCGCGGGCCGCATCGGCGAGGTGGGCATGCGCCATCTGCTGCGCCATCCCCGGCTGGCGCGCGTCCCGGCCTACCTCGAGACGCCCGGCATGGACGCCGGGTGGGACGCGCGCAACATGGCTCGGGTGCGACTGGTGATCGCCGGCGAGCCCCTTCCCGTGCTCGACGCGGCGGCCCTCGAGCTGCCTGGCGCGCGCGCGCGCCGTGAGCGCGGGGCACCGGCCCCGGAGCCGGTCTGAAGGCCGACCGTTCGGCGTCGATACGGGGTACCTACGGGCTATATCGACACCCCTTCGGGCCTCGGATGATGCCTTCGTCATCCGGGTCCGCTCGAGGGATCGCAGCCGCGCATGAGCGTCCAAAACGGTCGAGCCTTCAACGAATGGCTGCGCTCGCAGCTGAAGGCCAAGAAGATGTCCCAGCGTCAACTGGCGCAGCAGTCGGGCGTCGATCACTCGACGATCTCGCGGTTGATCCGCGGGGACCGCACGCCGTCGCTGGGCACCGCGACCAAGCTCGCCAGGGGCCTGCGCGAGATCCACGACGAGGCCGACACGCCGCAGTACTTCGGGCTCGTGGCCACCGCGGCCACCAACCCCACCGCACGGGTCGAGTACTCGCTCCGCTCGGACGACTACCTTTCCGAGGCACAGGTGCGCCAGGTCATGGAGTATTACCTCGCCGTGCGCATGCGCCGCCTCGCCGCTCGCCCTTCGCAGGCCGCCGTGAGCGTCGGGGCCGCAGCCCTCTCGCGCTTCCCGCAGCGCAACTGCACGCGGCCTGACCGAGCCCCCGACGGGGCCCGCCGAACCGAACCGACCTTCCGCATGCCGGCCGCTGGGGGCCGGCATTCGGCTTGCCCGGGCGGGGGTCCTACGGGACCGGTGCAGCGGCCGGCGCGACCGGGCGGCGCAGGATCTTCGTCTTGTCGGACAGGACGTAGACGATGCCGCCGATGACGATGACCGACAGGATGCTGATCGACCGGTCGACGAGGGCGATGGTGAGCGCCTCGGTCTGCGGCACGCCGTAGATGAGGGTCAGGAT
>JBIOID010000097.1:0-6862 GCA_044449585.1 Candidatus Limnocylindrales bacterium | reverse complement strand
TCGGCGACGCATGACTGGCACTTCCTGCTGGAGCAGCTGCCGCCCGGGCCGCATAAGGGGCCCTAGCCCTTCGGCCGCTCGCGCCTGCGCGCACGGCGCCGACTAAGCCGTCATCCGTCGGCTCTTGGTTTCGGCAGTCGGTGCATAGCTCAGAGGTCAGTGATGGATCCCATGGACTTTCCGGCCACCACCGAGGGGTTCGTCCTCACCCATTTCCTGGTCGTTGCGGACCAGGACCGATCGCGCGCCTTCTATCGGGCGCTCTTCGACGGCCAGGTCCTGATGGAGCGTGACCCAATCATCATGAAAGTGGCCAATTCGTGGCTGATCATGGCCGAGAGATCCGCGCCTACATCCGCGACCCTGACGGCCACCTGATCGAGGTCGGCCAAAGCCGGCTGCCGTAGCCCGCTGCCCTGGACCGCGCGGCCGCAGCGAGACCTTCGGTGGAGATCGTTCGACGCTAGATAGCGCCCAGCACCAGAGCTGCGTTAAGGCCGCCGAACCCGAACGAGGTGGATAGGACGCGCCGGTAGGCGCCGGAGCGGGCCTCTCGGAGCAAACCGGGCAGCAACGCGGCGGTCTCGGCATCGGGCGTCTGCAGGTTGCAGGTCGGGGGTGCCCAGCCGTCCCGGATGGTGAGGGCGCAGATGGCGGCTTCGATCGCGCCCGACGCCCCGAGTGGGTGGCCGTACAGCGCCTTGGTGCCGCTCACCGGGGCTGAGGCCGCATGGCCGCCCAGCGCCAAGGCGATCGCGCGAGCCTCGGCCAGATCGCCAAGCGGCGTCGACGACGCGTGGGCATTGACGTAGTCGACCTCGCCTGGTGCGACCCCTGCGTCCTCGAGGGCAAGACCGGCCGCACGCGCGGCCTGGCTCCCATCGGGCCGCGGCTGGATCATGTGGTAGGCATCGGAGGTCGCGCCGTAACCCAGCAGCTCGGCGTACGGCACCGCGCCGCGCCGCTCGGCGGTCTCGGCCGCCTCGAGGACCAGGAGCGCCGCGCCCTCGCCCATCACGAAGCCGTCGCGGTCGCGGTCGAAGGGCCGCGCGGCCGCCGCCGGTTCGTCGTTGCGAGTCGAAAGGGCACGGATGATGTCGAAGGCGCCGAAGGCGAGCGGGCTCAAGGGCACCTCCGCACCGCCGGCGATCGCCGCGTCCAGATCGCCCGCCCGGATAGCCCCCAGTGCCTCCCCGATGGCGACTGTGCTGGAAGCGCACGAATTCGCGGTCGAGAGGATCGCCCCGTGCACGCCCAAGGCGATGCCGAGGTTGGCCGGCGCGGCACCGCCGAAGACCGCCAGCGCCAGCGTCGGGCTAACCGAGCGGATGCCGCGCGCCAGGTACCGCTCATGCTGCTCCTCGGCGTAGGCGATGCCGCCCAGGGCACTGCCGATGTAGATCCCCATCCGTTCCGCCGTCGCCGCGCGGCCCTGCCCGGGCACGAGGCCCGCGTCCGCGAGGGCCAGCCGGCCGGCGACCAGCCCGAACTGGCTGAACCGGTCGAGCTGGCGGGCCGTCTTGGCGTCCATATGGTCGAGGGGGTCGAAGTCGTCGACCTGCGCCGCGATCTGGGAGCGGAAGGTGGCGGGGTCGAAGCGGTCGATGCGCCGCACGGGCGACCGGCCGGCTCGCAGCCCGGTCCGGAACGCCGCGACGCCGGTCCCGACCGCCGTGATCAGGCCGAGCCCCGTGATCCAGACGCGCCGCGAGGAGCGAGAGGAGCTGGCTGTCATGTCGTGGGGTACGCGCTCGACGACGGGTTGGACGTCGCGTCCGCGCCGATGGCCTCAGCCAACACTCCAAAGGTCGCGAGCGTGCGCCTGGCGATGGGCCTCGTGAAGAACCGATCGACGAAGGCCGGGAACACTTCGTCGCCGAGGAGATCGCCGACGAGCGGGATCGGCAGATGGCGGCGAAACTCGTGGTCGATAGCGACGTGACAGCCCGACGGGGTCGCATCGATCCGCCACGTGACGTCCATGCCGGCCGTCGCCCCGCCCAGGTGCCGGAACCTCAGGCGGAGCTGCTCCGGCTCGGCCCACGTCTGGGCTCGCCAGACGACCGGCAGCCCGATGCCGAGGAGGTCGATGAGCGGTCGCCGCGCGACCATCCGCAGGGTCGTGCCCTCCGCCGATCGTGCGAGCACGGCGACGCTCCGGTAATGGGGCAAGAGCCGCGGCCACCGCTCGACATCGCGAGCCAACCGGAAGACGAGTCCAGGTGGGGCTGCGACATCAACCGAGACCGTCGAGTGCATCTCAGGTTGTGGGCAGCGAGGTGAGCATCAGGCCGGTCACGGGGCGAGGAGGGCGGCAAGGAAGCGCGGGTCGAGGGCGCGCTCGGCCGGCACCAGGTCGCCCATCACGAGGCCTAGAGTCTCGCGTGGGCCAGGGCGGCGGGCCAGCCGTCGAGCGGCGTAGTCGAACAGGGCGGGCTGGCTGAGGAATGCCTGCACCAGCCAGCTGACGCGATCCTTGGCGCGGAACCGTGCGTGCATCGCCCGCAGGTAGGCAGCGGGGGCACCGCGACGACCGGCCAGCAAGCCCTCGATGGCGTCCGCGGCGAGTTCGGCGGAGACGAGGGCACGATGTAGGCCTTCACCGGTGAACGGGTCCAGGAAGCCTGCCGCGTCGCCGACCAGGAACCACCTCGACCCAGCTGGTCGAGTCACCCGATGGCCGATCGGGGCGGCGCCGACAACAGCGTCACAACGATCACCGGTGCGCCACGTGGCTGGATCGTCATCCGTTCTGGGGACCGCGCGCACGATCCGCGCCGCCAGGCGCTGGGCCCCCTCCGCGAAGAGCATGGGCCGCCAGCTTCGGCCGAGGACGATGCCCACATTGACGCGCCCGCGGGGCACCGGGGCGATGCCGATGTACCCGTCACGCAGGACCCGCATGCGCGCGTCGCGTGGGCCGTCCGACCCAGGATCGGCGAGATGGAACGTCAGGCCGATGCGCGCACCGAGGCGCGCCGGACGGCCCACGCCAAGCGAACGCGCCACCTGGGACCGAATCCCGTCCGCCCCCACGACGACCCGAGCGGCCTCGTGCCACACGCCGCCGCTCGGGCTCCGGAGGTCAAGCTGGAACGGCATACCGCCGCGAGCGGGCCGCTCGACGCGCGTCACCGTCACGCCCATTCGGACCGCCGCGCCCGCGCGGGACGCGAGATCGAGCAAGATAGGGTCGAGCACCGCTCGATCCAGCCCGACCGCCGGTGCTGACAACGAGCCGTCGTCACCATAGGTCATCCGGAAGGTGACGCCGCTGCGGGTCTCGACGCGCATCGCCGGAACGGGTCGAGCGATTACGTGTAGCAGGTCGTCCGTCAGGCCCAGCCGGCGGAGGGCGCTGACTGCGGCGGGAGACGTGAAGACGCCGCCGGCGTGCCACCGGTAGGCAGGCGCCCGCTCCAGCAGGACGACCTCGCGGCCCGCCCGTGCGAGATGCGAAGCCACCGCCGCGCCCGCTGGCCCGCCGCCAACGATCACCACATCGACCGTCAAGGGACGGCTCCCCGAACCGCCGCGATCGCGTAGCGGTGGCCGAGGAAGCCGCGCCGCGTGGCGATCGGTCGCAGGCCCGCGGCGGCCAGCAGGTCGCGCATCTCGGCGGGGCTGTAGGCGCGCCGGACCGAGAGCGGCGCATCGTGGCGGGTCAAGCGGCTGCGGGTGAGCGTGTGTCCGAGCACCCACGCGCCGAGCCAGAAGAGCCACCCTCTGGCCAGGTCGTTGACGATGACCCCGATAGCCGCGACGCGCCCCATCTCGCGAAGGAGGACGGCCGCGTCGGCTGGCGCCAGATGATGTAGCACGAGTGAGGCGTGGACGATGTCCTGGCTTCGATCCGTGTCGGGCAGGGACCGCCCATCCCCGACCCGCATGCGAAAGTGCGCCCGCGAGGCTAACTCCGGGGTCACAACGAGCGCGGCCGCCACGATCTCGGGCCGGCTATCGAGCGCCATCACGTGTAGCTCGCGCCCGCGCCGGGCCTCGGCGCCCTGGAGCGCGGCCGGGATGTCCGCGGCCCCCGTCCCGACATCGAGCAGGGTCAGCGAGCCGGTGCGGTCACCGAGAAGAGCCTCGAAGGCCCGTCGGCTGAGCCCGACGCCACCGAGCCATCGGTTGATCCGGCGGAGATCGCGCAGGTTCGCGGCCAGCGCGACCGGGTCGTCGAGGGGGCCATCGAGCAGCTCGTCGCAGTCGGATAGTCGACGCATCCAGGTGATCACACCAACACGGGTTGCAGCCGTGTCAAGGCTACACGCCCCTGGTGCCGCCCGACGAAGTTCGGACCTCGCCCGTCCCGTTACCGGTCGAGTACGACTGCAGCCACCTGCGTGGCTGGGACGCGACCGTGGAGTCCGACCCCCCCACGTGGTCATGGTGTGACGGAGTTAGTAGTCCATGTCGCCGCCGAAGCCCGCGCCCGCCCCTTCTTCGAGAAAGGACAGCGGGAGTGCCCCCAAGGGGGCTCAAGCACCCGCCCGCTGTCTGATGACGACGATCTTGCGTGGTATGTCGCGTGACAGCGCTCCCCTGGCGCAGCCGCATCACGGGCCATGGCGAGGTGGCGCCGGCCGATCTGGTCCCCAACCCACATAACTGGCGCACCCATCCGGCTGATCAGCAGCAGGCGCTGGCCGGGGCGCTTGGTGAGGTCGGTTGGGTAGCCGGGGTCACGGTCAACCAGACCACGGGCCACGTGGTCGACGGCCACCTGCGCATCGACTTGGCCGTCGCTCGGCACGAGCAGTTGGTGCCCGTGACCTACATCGAGCTGTCGGAGGATGAGGAGCGCCTGGTCCTGGCCACGCTCGACCCCCTGGCGGCGATGGCGGAGGCCGAGGCATCGAAGCTGGCGGATCTGCTGGAGGACCTCGCGCCAGCCGACGCGGCCCTGCGGGCGCTACTCGATGACCTCGGACGGGACAACGGCCTCGACACGGTTCGCGCCGGATTGGTCGATCCCGACGAGGTCCCCGACCTGCCCGAGCCGACCGATGTCACGGTCCAACCGGGCGAGTTGTATGCCTTAGGCGATCACCGCCTGCTGTGCGGCGACTGCACCGATGCGGCCGACGTCGCCCGCGTCACGGCCGGAGTGACCGTCGACATCCTGTGGACCGACCCACCGTATGGCGTCGAGTACCAGACCAAGCTCTCCCGCGGGGAAGCGGTCGCACGCCACCGCCGGCGCGACGGGCTCGAGGTACCGCACGATGCACCGGCCGACATCCCGGGGTTGGACGTGCGGATGACTCGGGTGCGACCGTCACCGAGATCCTCGCACGTGGCCGGTCGGATGGCCGATCTCCTGGTCGATTGCAGTATCGCAGTCGACCCGTTGGCCGGGGAGGAGGCAAGACGACTACGTCTCGGCGACTTCTTTGAGGGCTAGCAGCACGGGTCCCCAGTTGTTCTCCGCCATGGCGTCCGCTGCCTCCTTGGTCGCGTTGTTGTCCTGGGTGAGCGTCAGGATGGTCGTGCTCCCGTCGCCGGCCAGTTCATATGTGACGGTGTGGTAGTTCTCGGGCTCGTCCGGACTCCCGCCGAGCGGACTCCAATGGGTGGTCCGTAGAAGGCGCTCCGGCTCGAACGCCAGAACACGGCCTTTGTCCCGATACGACTGGCCCTTCCATTCGCCCGTCCAAGTGATGGGCCCACCCACCGTCCAGTCCGTCGCCATGGTAGTCCCGTGCAGATACAGCATGACCTTGGCCGGGTCGGTCAGCGCCTCCCAGACCTTCGCCCGGTTCGCATCGATCACCACCATCTTGACCGCCTCGAACCCTCTCGACACGGCAGCCTCCGCTATCCCGATGTCGGTCCGTCCAGGCCGGGCGAACGCGAAGATGGCGCGTCTCAATCCGAGGCTGGAACCTCGGCTGGAGGCGCGGTGCGATGGCGACGACGGCGGACGAGCAGCGTCATGCCCAGGCTCATCAGGACGCTCATGACGAAGGGGGCCAGCATCATCGGCTGGCGAGCACGCCCGAGCCGCATCGCTGCGACGTCGAGGAACACGCCTGTGCACGTCGGGCAGCGGTAGGCCCCACCCCGTCCCCGTCGTCCGACCGGGGCCATCGAGGTCCCGTCCTTGGGGCAAGCCATCGCGCTTTGCGACTCGGTCGTCTGCGGTTCTTCGGTCATCGCTCCACCCCTTCCGGCGCGTGTATCCGTGCGACCGCCGGATTGTCTCACCGTGCCGCGTGACGCGCCCACCGAACCCGGGATGCCAGGAGGCTCGACCACACGTTCGCATCGGCGAACGCCACGATCGCGGGATGCCGGGGCTCCTGGATATTCGGTCGGCCGGGCGAATTGTCCTTGGGCACCATTGGCGTCGATGTGGCCATGGTGTGGCTACCGGGCCCCAGGGCCAACCCAGTTGCCAATCGTCCGGCACACCCTCGTGGTGCCGCCTTAGCCCATGAGGAGTTTCGAGCACCAGCCGGCGGTCGTGCCCGTGACCTTATGGCCGATACCTGACAGCCGGTGGCACACCGGGGTGTAGGCTGCCTGCGGAGTCGCGGTGAGTCAGCCCTGCCCGGTGGCGCACAGGAGGACTGGCCATGGCCCGCTATCTCATCACCTACCACGGCCCCGGCATGCCCCATGATCCCGCCGCGATCGGCCAGGCAAGGGAGGCCTTCCTCGCTTGGGCGCAGCGAGCCGGACCGGCGCTCGTCGACCCGGGCTCGCCGATCGCGGCCCGTCGCACGGTGGGCGGGCCAGCGGAAGGTCCCGTCCTCGGGTGGTCCGTCATCGAGGCGGCGAGCGCGCAGGACGTGGCCGACCTGCTGGCGGATCATCCGTTCGTGAGCCGGGGCGGGTCGCTGCAGATCAACGAGCC
>JBIOID010000096.1:0-6975 GCA_044449585.1 Candidatus Limnocylindrales bacterium | reverse complement strand
CTGTCCCTGGACGGCACGTTGCAGCCCGTGCCCGGGGTGCTGCCCTTGGTCGCAACGCTGGCGCGCGCCGGCCACCGCCGGGTGGTCGTGCCGGTCGCCAACCTGGCGGAGGCTCGGCTGGTCGAGGCCGCCGACGGCCAGCGCCTCGACGCCCTCGACCAGCCGAGCCTCCGCCAGGTTGGCGACCGGCACGACCACCCGGCGGTGGCCGGCGCGCGCCAGCGTCGCGACCATGGGCAGCACGCCGGGCACGGGCTGCAACGTGCCGTCCAGGGACAGCTCGCCCAGCAGCGCCCAGCTGCCGCCGCCGACGCGCACCTGGCCGGAGGCGACCAGGATGCCCACGGCGATGGCCAGGTCGTAGGCGGCCCCGTGCTTGCGGCGGTCGGCCGGAGCCAGATTGACCGTGATGCGGCTGGCCGGGTACTCGAACCCGGCGTTGCGCACGGCCGCCCTGACGCGCTCGCGGGCCTCCGAGAGCGCGGCGTCGGGCAACCCCACGAGACGGGTGATGGGCAGACCCGGCGCCACGTCCACCTCGACGCGGACGAGCGAGCCGGCGAGGCCGTCGACGACGGCCGTGACGAGGGTCGCGAGCATCCCGGCAGTGTGCCGGGATGCGCTTACGTCGCCCTTCGCGGCGCCATGGCCGGGGCTTGCGTCGCGGCGGCGATCAGCTCGTGGCGGCCGTCAGCTGGGGCACCGCCGACGGCGCGCCGGCCGCATCGCGATCGAGCGCGCGTGCGAACTCGAGCACCGAGCGCCCGAGCAGGGAATCGGCCTTGGTGAACATGAACGGAGCGCCGCTGTTGAGGGCGCTGATGGCGCCGCGGTACTCGTTGACGACTTGGTAGTCGATCTTGCGCTTGAGGGCGCCCTCGGCGTTCTTGACGTTGATGCCGGTGAACGCGTTGCTGCGGTTCAGGACGAGCTGGACCTGGGCCTTGTCGACGTTCAGCTGGCCCATCGTCTCGAGCACCAGGCGTACGTTCTTGAGGCATGACAGGTCGGCCGTCATGACCACGAACACGATGTCGGATGAACCGATCACATCGAGGTTGTTCTCGTCCAGGCGCTTGTCGATGTCGACCACCACGTAGTCGTACATCTGGCGCAGCTGCTCGATGATCTGGGCCATGTGATGTTGTTCCGGGCTGACCAGCTCGGCCGTCTCCGGCGATGGCGGCGCGAGCAGCAGGTCGACGCCCGAGTCGTGCTTGACCATCACGGAGCGCAGCAGGTCCTGGTCGATCGAGGTGGCGGTGACGACATCGACGATCGACTTGCGGTCGAGGCCCAGGTCCAGGAAGACGCGATGGTCGCCGAACTGCAGGTTGCCGTCGACCAGGCAGACGCGCGAGCGTCCCACCTCACGGTGCAGTGCGATGGCCGCGTTGATGCAGATGGTGGTCGTGCCGACACCGCCCTTGGCGCCATAGAAGGCCAGGACGCGGCCCATCGGAGGCCGACCGACCATCATGTCGCGCGGCGCGAAGCGGGCCAGCAGAGACTTGATGCGGGCCAGCAGCTCGGCCGGGTGGAAGGGCTTGATCTGGTAGTCGTCGGCGCCCGCGCGCAGCCCGCGCACCTTCTGCTCGACGTCCGCCTCGGCGGTGAGCATGATGATCGGGACGTGGGCGCCGGTCCCCTCGTCGGCCCGGATCTTGGACGCCACCTGATAGCCGTCGAGCTTGGGCAGCATCACGTCGAGCAACAGCAGGTCGGGGTGCTCGGCGCCCCAGCGCTTGAGCGCCTCTGCCCCGTCCGAGGCCACGCTGACGTCGTATCCCTCCTGCTTGAGGGTGTAGGTCAGCAGGCGCTGGACGTTGGGGTCGTCATCGACGACCAGGATCCGTGCGGCCATCCGCTCCTCGCTTTGCGCGACGGCGTCGAGCGACGCCCGTCGATGATAGCGCCCCGAACGGGGGCGACCGGCGTGGCCCGGAAGTCCCGGTCGAGTCCTAGGCCGGCCCGCTCACTCCTTGCCTTCCATGCCCTTCTGCAGGTACCCCATGAAGGGTGCCAGCGCCTGGGTGAATTCGAGCGGGATGACGTACTTGGTCGAGGGGCTCGCGCCGATGGTCTTGAGCGCGTCGAGGTACTGCAGCGACATGGTCTTGGAGTCGACGCCCTTGGCCGCGTTGAAGATGCGCTCAAGGGCCTGGCTGAAGCCTTCCGCGTTGAGGATCGCCGCCTGCCGCTGGCCCTCCGCGCGGAGGATGGCGGCCTGCTTCTCGCCCTCGGCGACGTTGATGTTGGCCTGTCGCTGGCCCTCCGATTCGGTGATCACGGCGCGCCGCGTACGCTCCGCCGAGAGCTGCCGGTTCATGGCGTCCTGGACGTCGCGCGGCGGAGTGATCTCGCGGATCTCGACGGTCGTGATCTTGCCGCCCCAGCGCTCGGTCTGCTCGTCCAGCTTGGCGCGCAGGACCTCGTTGATCTGGTCGCGCTTGGAGAGCACGTCGTCGAGCGTGATGTCGCCGATGACCGCGCGCAG
The DNA here is from genome assembly GCA_044449585.1 of Candidatus Limnocylindrales bacterium. Taxonomy (GTDB): domain Bacteria; phylum Chloroflexota; class Limnocylindria; order Limnocylindrales; family CSP1-4; genus DASPUH01. Next base: position 4,478 of record JBIOID010000096.1, on the reverse strand, counting down.
GGTGGTCGTCGCGATGCCCTGCAGGGCGCCCGCGAAGTAGGCCACGTTGACCACGCTCTTGAGCGGGTTGGCGATGCGCCAGTAGATCAGGAAGTCGATGTTGATGGGCGCGTTGTCCTTGGTGATGGTGGTCTGACTGGGGACCTCGATGAACTGCTCGCGGAGGTCGACCACCACGGGCCGGTCGACGAACGGGATGAGGAACCGGACGCCGGGCTCGCGCACCATGGCCTCGTTGGTGCGGCCGAGCCGGAAGACCACCATCTGCTGGTACTGCTGGACGACGCGCACCGATAGGTACAGGACGATGAGCAGCAGCAGGACCAGGATGACCACTGCCGCCACGAGGGCGATGAAGTCCATGGGTCTCCTCGGCTAGGGCACCGGTAGCACCGACGCTCCTGTGCTCTGCATGGTACGCGCCCACCCGTGGGACGGGTTCATGGCCCTTCGCCGGCGGGACCCTCCAGGCCCCGTGCGATCTCCGCCAGGCGGGCGACCAGTTCGGCGTCATCGGTCGCGCCGTCGCCGCTGGCGCTGTCGCTCGCGGACGCGGCCAGGGCATCGAGGCGCTCCTGCCAGGCCTCCAGTTCGGCGCGGTAGGCGCGCAGCCGTTCGGCCACCGCGGGCGCGTTGGTGGCCAGCATGCCCGCGCCCATGCCCGGCGCCCCGCGCGCGAGCCGGGTCATGTCGCGCCAGCCCTGGGCGGCCAGGCGCTGTGCCGTCGGCCAGTCGTCGCCGCGCATGGCGGCGCTGGCCAGAGCGACGCTGACGACCAGCGGAAGGTGGCTGATGGCGGCGACCGCCCGGTCATGTGCCGCCGCGTCAAGTCGGACGGGGACGGCACCGCATGCCTCGACCATCGCCTCGAGCAGGGCGAGGTCGGCCGGCCGGCTGGCGGGGCCCGGCACCAGGACCCAGGGGCGGCCGTCGAACAGGGTCGCCTGGGCCGCGTCGTAGCCGGCCGCCTCGCGCCCGCTCATCGGGTGGCCCCCCACGAAGCGCAGGTCCGCGATGCGGTCGGCCGCCGCCATGACGGGCGTCTTGGTGCTGCCCACATCGGTCAGGACGCCGCCCGCCGCCACCACCGACCGGCCGATCAGCGCGATCAGCTCGAGGCTGGCCGGCACCGGCACGGCCAGGACGACCAGGTGGGCGGCGACGGACGCGCTCATGGCATCCGGGGCGATGCCCTGGATGGTGCCCTCCGCCAGCGCCCGGGCGGGCCCGGCCGAGGAGCGATCCCACGCCACGACGTGCCACCCCCCGGCGCGCGCCAGCGCTCGCGCCAGGGAGCCGCCGATGAGGCCGAGGCCCAGGATGGCGACGGACCGCGGCGACGCGGCCACGGTCGGTCAGCCGCGGTCCGGACGCCGGCGCTGGCCCTTGCGCCGCTCTTCCACGCGGCGTTCGGACTCATCGACCGGTGGCCCTGGGTCGTCCGGCGGATTCTGGCGCCGCTCGATCTCGCGCCGCGAGCCGTCCCGCCGCTCCTGGTTGAGCAGCGCCCCGCAGCGCGGGCAACGGCGCTCCTCGGGGAACAGCGTCTCGAGCGCGACGGTCGTGAAGATGTGCCGGCCGCAGGACCAGCAGGCGAGGCTGGGCATGGACGCAGGTTCGCACATCGGCGCCCCGCCGTCACGCCGCCGCTTCAGCGCGGCAGGATCAGCAGCACCACCGCGGCAAGGACGACGTTCGCGAGCCCGAAAGCCAGGATCAGGCGCACCTGCTGGCCCAGGGTCAGGCTCATGGCACCGATGCTAGCAGCGGCCACGGCCCGCCGTGGGGTCAAGTCGCGGCACGGCGGCCGAGCCGGAAGGCGGCCACCGTCTGGTAGGCCGGCCGCGCGCCTGGTCGCGTGCGCAGCAGCTCCAGGCGAGTCGTTCGCCAGGCCAGCGAACCGGTCGCCAGTCGGTGCTCCACAAGCCGACCGGAGAGCACCGTGGCCAGGGCCGCGGGCGCACCCCGGACCACCGTGATGTGCGGCGTGAACGGGTCGGCCCGCAGGTCGTGTGCCAGCGCCTGGAGCCGACCGGCGCCCGGTTCCGCCATGCCGATCCACGTCGCTCGGCGGCGACCGCTGCCGAAGGTCCCGGCCCCGTCGATGCGGGCCGTGAACGGCCGCGCGCCGGCGGCGACCTGGGCCAGCCGGATGCGCAGTCCCGGCAGCGCCTCGACCTCCACTCGCCCGATGAACCACAGCGTGACGTGCACATCGGCCGGGTCGACCCAGCGCACGGGGTCCCGCCCATCGTGGCTTGCCCGAGCCAACGTCAGCAGCACCTGGGCGACACGACGCGGCACGCGCACGGCCGCGAAGAGCGGCCACGACCCGCCCGCGGCGTCAGCGGGCGGCGCGCCCGCTCGTGTCACGCGCCCACGAAGTCGGCGACGTCCAGGAGGTCGCGCACGACGGTGACCGGTCGCCCGTCCGGGAGCGCCGGCACGGGCACCGCCCCGTCACGCACCAGCAGCAGGGCGCCCATGCCCACGCCCGTGGCACCGAGGACGTCCTTGGGATACGAGTCGCCCACGTGGACGGCGCGGTCGGGCGTCACGCCGACCGCCGCGAGCGCGGCGCGGAAGATGGCCGGGTGCGGCTTGCTGACGCCCACCCGGTCGCTGATGGCGATCGCCTCGAACCAATCGCCCAGTCCCAGGGCCGTGACCAGGCCGGGGCCTTCCCACACCCAGTTGCTCACGACCGCCAGGCGCAAGCCGGCCGCCCTCAGGCGGCGCAGCGCCGGCAGCACGTCCGGGAAGATGCGCCAGGAGGCCGGCGCCGCGAAACGCGCGGCGACTGCCTGGTAGAACCCGTGCGGGATCTCGGAGACGCCGGCCCCGGTCATGACCGCCGCGTCGAAACGGCGGACGCGGGCGAAGGACGCTGCCGCCGACGCCTCGAACGGCCCCAGTTCGTCCAGGGTGCCACCGACCAGGGCGCTCGCGAAGCCGGCCTCGAGTCGCCTTCGCGAGAGGGGCATGCCCTCGTCGGCACAGACCGCCAGGTAGACGTCGACCCACGAGGGCTGGGGCCGGATGAGCGTATCGCCCAGGTCCAGGCAGACCAGCTCCAGCCCATCCGGACGGGGGGTCATGCCGGCGCGGCGCCCGCGGCGCGAGCCCGGTCGGCGCGGAGCACGTCCAGGGCGGAGGCGCGATCGCGCCAGCCGTCGACCTCGACGGCCTTCTCCTCGAGCAGCTTGTAGGTCTCGAAGAAATGCTCGATCTCGCGCAGGCGATGCGGCGAGACCTGGTCGAGCGCGTGCACGTGCTCGTACAGCGGATCGCCCACGGCGACGCACAGGACCTTGAAGTCGCTGCCGTTCTCGTCGCGCATGGCCAGTCCGCCGACCGGCCGGCCCCAGACGCGGCAGCCGGTGAAGGTCGGTTCGTCGATCAGGAGCAGCGCGTCGGTGTGATCGCCGTCATCGGCGCGCGTGCCTTCGACGAACCCGTAGTCGAAGTTGTAGTAGACGGCGGAAGAGAGCACCCGATCGAGCCGGAAGACGCCCGCCCGCTCGTCGAACTCGTACTTGTTGCGGTTGCCGGCCGGGATCTCGACGACCATCTCGACGACGGTCGGGAAGTCCGTCGCGGCCGGGCCGGGCCGCGTCACGGCCGTTCGACGGAGCGGCGCCGGTCAGTCGTTGTAGAGACGCTCCTCGATCAGCTTCTCCTGCACGGTCCGCCCGTTGGGGTCGAAGCAGGAGAACTCGAAGTGCTTCTCGAATTCCAGGTCCACGTTGTCCTGGCCGCCGCGGTTCTTCTCCACCGAGAGCACGATCCAGTCGCGGAACCGCTGCGCCTGGTACGGATTGAACTCGATGTTGACCTTGGCCACGATGTGGTACTTCTCGTTGAGGATGACGATGATGTCGGCCTCGTAGTTGATGGCCGACGATCCACGCAGGTGGTAGTTGCGCAGGCGGGCGGCCTTGAGGCCCTCCTTATCGGCGGCCACGATGGTGATCATCGGGACTTCCTCGGACAGGGCGATGTCCTTGAGGCCGTTGACCACGGACGTGACCTTCTCCGACTCGGTGTCGGGCTCCGGGATCTGGGGCACCTTCTGGAGGTAGTCGACGAAGACGACCAGCCGTCGGTCGCCCGACAGCTCACGGTGCTGCTGCACCAGGCGCCGCAGATTGGCGATGGTGCTGGCCGTCTGCGATCCACGCATCAGGAACAGGTTCTGCCCGTAGCGGGCGATCCGGTCGAGCGACGGCCGCAGACGGGGGTTGGCGGTCAGCTGGGCCATGTTGCCGGCGCCGCCCTCCGCCATCCACGTCCCCAGGACCTCCTTGCGCACGTCCTGGATCTTGATGGCGCCGGTCTTGTGGGGCAGGTGCGCCAGCGCCGACTCCATGGCGATCATGCGGTTGAGGAGGTACTCCTCGTCGTGCTCGAAGCACACGTAGAGCACGTTGGCCTGGCCGCCGGAGGCGATGTTGCGGGCCATCTGCAGGGCCATCGTG
>JBIOID010000095.1:0-6996 GCA_044449585.1 Candidatus Limnocylindrales bacterium | reverse complement strand
GCCCGAGGGATTCGTGCAGATGGAGCTCAGCGGACTCGACGGTGGCGAGTCGCCGGGCAACCCGGAGGGAGGTCCGCCCGTCAGCGGCGGTTGACACGCAGAGGGAGCAGCGAGCCGACGCGCCAGAGCCGCCGGCCGCGCGGAGAGGGATAGGAGGTCCGGACGTCGATGGACGCGATCGCGTCATTCTTCAGGCTGGGCGACCGGGGGACGACCGTGGGCACGGAGATCCGTGCCGGCGTGACCACGTTCATGGTCATGGCCTACATCATCTTCCTGAACCCCGACATCATCGCCAAGCCGCTGGGCCTCGACCCGGTCGCCGTGGCCGCCGGCACGGCCCTGGTGGCCGGTGTCATGACCATCGGCATGGGCCTGGTGGCCAACTACCCGTTCGCGCTGGCGGCCGGCCTGGGCATCAACGCCATCGTCGCGTTCACCCTGACGGCCAAGGGCCTCGACGCGGCGGGCGCCATGGGCGTCATCGTGCTGGAAGGCGTGGCCATCACGATCCTGGTCGTGCTGGGGGCCCGGGAAGCGATCATGAACGCCGTCCCGCTGGCCCTCAAGCGGTCCATCGGGGTCGGCATCGGCCTGTTCATCCTGTTCATCGGCTTCGTCAACGGCGGCATGATCATCACGCCGCAGGGTGGCTCGCCCATCGTCGGCCTGGCCTTCCCGACCACGACCAGCCAGTTCGTGTTCCTCTTCGGCCTGGTCGTCACGTTCGTGCTGTGGGCGCGCCACATCCGGGCGGCGCTGATCATCAGCATCCTGGTCACGACCGTGGTGGCCCTCGTGGTGGGGGTCGCGACGGTGCCCGCCGACCTGGCCGTCACGCCCAACTTCGGCACCCTGGGCCTGGGGTTGCAGGATCCCTTCCAGGTCTTCGCCAAGCTCGGCCTCCTGTCGGCCGTCCTGACCATCTTCGCCATCATGCTCTCCGACTTCTTCGACACGATGGGCACGGTCACCGGCATCGCCGCCGAGGCCGGCCTGAGCAGCCCGGATGGCTCGGTGCCCGGCGTGGGCCGCATCCTGCTCGTCGACAGCCTGGCCGCCGTGGCCGGCGGCGCGGCGGGCGTCAGCTCCAACACGACCTTCATCGAGAGCGCCGCGGGCGTGGCGGAGGGCGGCCGCACCGGCCTCGCGTCGGTGGTCACGGGCGTGCTCTTCCTGCTGGCCATCTTCCTGTCGCCGATCGCCTCGATCGTGCCGGCAGCAGCCACCGCGCCGGCCCTCGTGCTGGTGGGATACCTGATGTTCACGCTGGTCAAGGACATCAACGTGGCCGACCTGGAGGACGGCCTGCCTGCCCTGCTGACGATCGTGCTGATGCCCCTGACCTACGACATCACGGTCGGCATCGGCGCCGGTTTCATCACCTGGGTGCTGCTCAAGGTCGTGCGCGGCAAGGCCGGCGAGGTGCACTGGCTGATGTGGCTGGTCTCGCTCGGCTTCGTCATCTTCTTCGCCCAGGACTGGATCTCGCAGGTCCTGCCCAAGTAGGCTCGGGTCGCCCCGGCGCCACATGGGGGCGGTGGCGCCGAGCGCTTCCTGTACCATCCCGGCGATGTACGAACGGACCGCGCTGCCCCAGGGGCCGCGCGTCATCAGCGCGCGCCTGCCCGGCTCGCGTTCGTTCGCCGCCGCGGCCTACGTGCTGGCCGGCTCACGCCTGGAGCGGCAGGACCAGGCCGGCGTGGCCCACTTCATGGAGCACCTCACGTTCAAGGGCACGGCCGCGTTTCCCACCACGCGTGCGGTGTCCGAGGCGATCGAGGGCGTGGGCGGCAGCACCAACGCCGCGACCGATCGTGAATCGACCGTCTACTGGGCCCGGTTGCCGCTGCGCGAGGCGCGGCGGGGCGTGGAGATGCTCGGCGAGCTGATCGTGCGCCCGCTGCTGCGCGACCAGGAGATCGACCGCGAGCGCGACGTGATCGTGGAGGAGATCCGCTCCTACCACGACGACGCGAGCCAGTACGTCTTCAACGTGTTCGACGAGCAGTTCTTCGGCGACACGGCCCTCGGCCGTGAGATCGCCGGGGATGAGGCGAGCGTGCGCGGTCTCAGCGGGGACGTCATCCGCACCTTCTGGCAGGCCGGCTATCGACCGGCCAACACGGTCGTCGCCATCGCCGGCGACCTGGCCCACGACGAGGCGGTGGGGCTTGTGGCCGAGGCGTTCGGCCAGGGCAACGGGCCGGTCCCAGGCTGGGTGCCGGCGCCGGTTCTGCCGGTCGGGGAGCGCGTGCGCGTGGAGCACCGCGAAGGCCAGCAGGCGCACCTCGTGCTGGGCCTGCCGGGCCTGCCGCGCGACCATCCGGACAGCTGGACGCTCGAACTGCTCAACACCGTGCTGGGCGACGGCTCCAGCAGTCGGCTCTTCATGAACCTGCGCGAGGAGGCCGGCCTGGCCTACGACGTGCACAGCTTCCAGGCCGACTACGCCGACTGCGGCACGCTTCAGGTATATGCCGGGGTCGACCCGGACGACCTGCCCCATGCGGTGCGTGAGATCGTCACCGAGCTGGCCCGCCTGCGCGACGAGCCGGTGCCCGCCGCCGAGCTCGACAAGGCCCGTCGGTACGCGGCGGGCCACCTTGAATTGCGCCTGGAGGAGAGCCGCCACCTAGTCTCGTGGCTCGGCGTCCAGGAGGCGCTCCACGACCGCGTCATGACCCTGGACGAGGCCCTCATCGCGCTCGACGAGGTCACCGTGGAGGGCATCCAGGCGCTCGCCGGCCGCCTCATCCATGAGGCCGGCCTGGTGCTCGCGGTGGTGGCGCCACCGGGCGTCGCGGTCGCGCAGCTGGAGCCCGCGCTACGCCTGCCATGACCGACCCGGCGGCCCTGCGCATGGCGCGCCTTCACCTGCGCACCGGTCTGCCGACCCTGGCGCGCGTCGAACTCGAGACCCTGGCCGACGCCGAGGCGCTCGATGCCGCGGCCCTGGTTGACCTCGCGGAAGCGCGCTGGCGCGGCGGTGACGTGGCCGCCGCGGGCGAAGCGGCGCAGGCGCACCTGGATCAGGGCGGCGATCGACTGCTGGCGCAGGTCGTAGCGGTGGAGGCGCTCTCGGCGGCGGGTCGCCACCGCGACGCCCGTCGACTCGCCCAGCAGGTGCTCGGCCGGGCGGACGTCGACGGCCCTGCCCTCGAGGCCGTCTTCGCCGGCCACGTGCCCTCGTCCGCCTGGCCGACGCCGGCCTCCGCGGCCCAGCCGACGGCCGACGAGGGACCCTCCCTCGATGCCGTCGACGCCGCCGCCGACGCGCTGACCCGGGGCGACCTGTTGGGGGCCAGCGTCCAGCTAGCCCTGCTGCTGCGTGATGACCCGACCATGGCGCCCGCCATCCTGTCGGTCGCCGAGCTCGGCCTGGGTGCCGCCGGCACCGTCGGTCCGGCCGCCGCTGGCCTCTACCTCGTCCGTGGTGACGCCCTGCAGCTGCTCGGCCGCCCCGGCGAGGCGTCGGCCGCCTTCCAAAGCTCCCGCCGCGCCATGGCCGTCGCGGCCCCTCGAGAGGACTCCACGTGACCGAGCGAACCCTGGTCCTGATCAAACCCGACGGCGTCCAGCGCCGCCTGGTCGGCCGGGCCCTGACCCGCTATGAGGAGCGTGGTCTCAAGCTCGTGGCCCTGAAGCTGGTGCGCATCGATCGCGCCATGGCGGAGGCCCACTACGCCGTCCACCGCGAGAAGCCGTTCTTCGCCGACCTGGTGACGTTCATCATCAGCGGGCCGCTGGTCGCCATGGCCCTCGAGGGGCCGGACGCCATCGCCGTCGTGCGCACCATCAACGGGGCGACCCGGCCCAACCAGGCCGCCCCTGGCACGATCCGCGGCGACTTCGCCCTCGAGACGGCGCAGAACCTGGTGCACGCGTCCGACAGCCCCGAGACAGCCGCGCAGGAGCTGGCCCTCTGGTTCCGGCCCGAGGAACTCCTGGCGTACGGCCGCGACATCGATCGCTGGGTGATCGGGCCCGACCAGGGCTGAGGTCAGTCGCCGGTCGAAGAGCCAGGGGAGGGGCTGGGGCCCGGACTCGACGAGGGTACGCCCGAGGGCGGGACCGAGGACGATGAGGTCGCCCCGGGCGTGACCGTCGATGCCGGCGTCGCGGTCGCGGTCGCGGGCGGCGTCTCCGTCGGGCTCGTGGTCGGGCCGGGCGTCGGCGTCGGGCGCTCGCTGGCAGCGGGGATCGGCCCCTGGGACAGCGCATCCAGGTGGCCCGCGCCCAGGCTCAGGCCCAGCGGCAGCAGAGCCATGATCATGACCAGGACGGCCGCGATCGGGATGCGGTTGGTGGCCAGGAGTGCGCGAGCCGTCGCCGGTGCGTCACGGGCACCGACAGGCGGCGTCCCGCGCGTCGGCCGCTCGGCCAGGACCGACGGGACGGACGCCTTTGCGCGCCCGGCCGCGTGGGCCGCATCAGCCTCGACAGCCGGCCGCAGGCCCACCCACGCAAGGCGGCCCCACGCGATGAGCGAGATGGCGCCGGCGAGGAGCCCCAGCGGGCCCAGGACCGGCCCCGCCGCCAGGTCGAGGATCGTCCGCCGGGCATCGAAGACGATGAGCCCGGGCGCCCCGACCGCGATCGAGACTGCGACTGCCATCGCCAGCGCCGTGAGCGGTGTCCGCCGGATCCAGCCGGCCAGCGCTGGGATGCGCGCCGTGCCGGCCACCCTGTCCACCACCAGCGTGGCCCCGATGAGCGCGGCCAGCCAGAGGGGCAGGAGGAGCAGGGCCACCCGTGCGGCCGGCAGGGCCTGGTCGTCGAGCGAGGCGTAGGCCAGGACGCCGACGGCCAGCCCCTGGACGGCGGCATAGGTGACCAGGTGCCCGAGATCGTCCTGCAGGCACATCGCCACGCCGGCCGCGACCAGGGTCAGCAGGCCCAGCAGCACGAGGACGGTGGCGATCGGCGCGCCATCCGCGCTGGCTGGCACCAGGCGCACGTCCGACCAGCCGATCAGCACCAGTGCCAGTGCCGCTGGCAACCACCCGACAGCCAGCGGCACGAGCGGCCGGGCCATCGTCTCCGCCTGCCGCACCAGGGGCAGGTGGACCGGGATGGTTCCGGTCCCCAGGACCAGGGCGGCCCCCACGAGCGTGAACGCCGCCAGCACCGTCAGCGGCTGCAGGGTCAGTCCGCCGGACGTGGCCCAGGCCATGCCCAGCAACGCCAGCACCGCCACGGCCACGGCCACGCGCAGGCCCTCGATCCGCACCGGCCCGAGGGCCGCATCTCGATCGCCCGTGGCCAAGAGGCCGACCAGCGTCGTCATGGCGACGACCAGGAGCAGGGCAGCCGCGCTGTCCGTGACGGACAGGGCCGCGGCGGTGCCCCCGAGCATGACCAGCGCGGCGGGTGCCAGGCGGGCCGGTCGACCCAACACCAGCGCGACGAGCGCCAGCAGGAGCGCCGCCGCGGAGGCGCTGCCCAGCCAGAGGCGGAGGAATCCGGTCGGTTGCAGCGCCTCGTCGCCGAACTCGACCACCCCGCCATGCGGCAGGCCATAGGCGACGAACAGGCAGCCGGCGAGGGCGGCTAGCCCCACACCGGTGCGCGCCATCGGCCAGCGCCCGAGGATGCCCCAAACGGCCGCGCCGCCCCACGCCAGGACGATGAAGGCGACGAGGGTCACCGGGGCGTCGGCGGCGTGGCCGCGTCAGGCGATATCGCGCAGGTCGCCGTGTCGCGCACCCAGCCGCAGCTCACCGCGCGCCCCGAGCGTGGACACGGTCAGCCAGGCTGCCGTGCCGGCGAAGGCAAGCGTGGCCACGGCGATCGCCGCTTCCAGCCCCGCAGCCGGGGTGCCACCCAGCTCGGTGAGCACCAGCGACGCGCCGGTCAACGCGAGCAGCGCGCCGCAACCCAGGCGCAGCCCATCGTCAGCGAAGGCCAGCAGGTCCCCGCCCGCGACCAGCAGGGACAGCCCGGCGGCCAGCGCCGCGGTCGGCCCGAGCGCTTCCGAGGTGACCCCGTCCGCGAGCAGGCCGACGAGCCCGCCGGCGATCACGAACGCCGCTTCGCCCTGACCGCCCAGGCGCGGCGGGGCGAGCAGTGGTGCGGCTCCTCGAACGGCGGCCCAGAGCAGGTAACCGGCCACCCCGGACGCGACCACGCGCACGGCCCACCCGAGCGGCGGTGGCAACGGGTCGGTCACGAACGGCGCGACCAGCAGCGCGGCCCACGTCCCGGCGACGGCGAGGCGGGCATCGGAGGTCGACACGGCCACGGCCGCGCCCGCGATCGCGGCAGCCGCGGCCAGCAGGGCGAGGGCCGGCATGCGCCGTCAGGCGACGCGGGTACGGAGGGCGCGGCTGCCCACCGCGGCGACGGTCCCCAGGCCCAGGCTCAGGGCCGCCAGGCCGATCCCGGGATCGAGCGCCGAGCCGGGCGGCGGCACGTTGGCGTAGGTCGGAGCGCTGAGGATGCCCAGGTCCGTGATGGGCCAGTAGCGCAGCCACGCCCGACCGATGATGTCGCTGCGGGCGATGAAGCCGAAGACCCGGGAATCGGTGGAGTCGGCCCGATGGTCGCCCATGCCGAAGTACGAGTCGGCCGGCACCACCACGGTCGAGCCCATGGCACCGGCCTGCGTCGGCTGATCGCCGTACAGGTACGGCTCGTCCAGCTTGACGCCGTTCACGTAGACGTCACCGTTGCGGAAGTCGATGCGGTCACCGGGCAAGCCGATGATGCGCTTGATGAACGGCACCTCCGCGGGGCTGCCGGGTGCCTGGCCGGGCGGGTTGAAGACGATGATGTCGCCCCGCTGGTAGTCGTTGAAACGGGGCGTCAGCTTGTCCACCAGCACGTATTGGCCGGGTTGCAGCGTGTTCTCCATGCTCTCCTGCTCGACCTGGTAGGGCTGAGCGACGAAGTTCTGGATGAGCAGGAAGATCACGATCGTGAGGACCAGGGTTTCGAGGACCTCGAAGAGGCATCCCCATCGGCGTCTATCCACAGGGCGCGAGTATACGGGCG
>JBIOID010000094.1:0-7074 GCA_044449585.1 Candidatus Limnocylindrales bacterium | reverse complement strand
GGGCGCGCCCTCGACCGGGGCGCGTCCGGCTCCGGCGACCGGCGGCGTCATCGCGGCATGGCCAGCAGCTCCAGGACGGCCATGCGCACGGCGATGCCGTTGGCGACCTGGGCGGTGATGACCGAGGTGGGACCCTCGGCCACGTCCGACGCGATCTCCACGCCCTCGTTCATCGGCCCGGGATGGAGTACCAAGGCGCCCGGGCGGGCGCGCCGCAGGCGGGCCGCGGTCAGGCCGTAGCGCGCCGTGTACTCGGCCAGTGACGGCAGCAGGCCGGCCGCCATGCGCTCCTGCTGCAGGCGCAGGGCCATCACCGCGTGGGCGCCCGCCAGCGCCCGGTCGATGTCCGCCGTGACCGTCAGGCGTCGGTCCGCGGGCAGTGCCCGAGCCCATGTCTCGAACCCGCGCAGGAGGGTGGCTGGCCCGCACACCCACACGTCCGCGCCGGCCGTGGTCAGGCTCCAGATGTTGGAGCGCGCGACCCGTGAGTGGACGAGGTCGCCCAGGATGACCACCTTGCGCCCGGCGACCCGGCCGCGCGGCAGGTGGGCGCGCAGGGTGTAGAGGTCGAGGAGCGCCTGGCTGGGGTGGGCATGCCATCCGTCGCCGGCGTTGACCACGTGGCCGCCGAACATCTCCGCCGCCAGGTAGGGGGCGCCGCTCCGCCCGTGACGCATCACCAGGACGTCCGCCCCGAGCGCCTCCAGCGTACGCACCGTGTCGACCAGCGATTCACCCTTGGTCACCGAGCTGGAGGCCGCCGCCACGTTGACCACGTCCGCCCCCAGGCGCTTGGCGGCCGCTTCGAACGAGACACGGGTGCGCGTCGACGCTTCGTAGAACAGGATGGTCACGCCGACGCCCTGGAGCGATGCCCGGCGGGCACCGCGGTGGCGCAGGATCACGGCCATCTCGTCGGCCCGTCGCATGACCGTCTCGAGGTCGGCGGCCGTCAGCTCGGCGACGTCGAGCAGGTGCCGATGGGGCCAGGGCTGCGGGCCGGTCACGAGGCGACGGCCGTCCCGGCCTCGCGGCCGCGCTCGATGAAGACGCCGTCCTCACCGCCGTCGACCTCCTCCAGGTGGACCCGGATGACCTCCTCGCGCGAGGTCGGCACGTTCTTGCCCACGTGGTCCGCCCGCACCGGCAGCTCGCGGTGGCCTCGGTCGACGAGGACCGCCAGGCGGATCGCGGCCGGCCGGCCGTGGTCCATCAGCGCGTCCAGGGCGGCGCGCGTGGTGCGACCGGTATAGAGCACGTCATCGACGATGACGACGGTCCGCCCGGTCAGGTCGAAGGGCAGCTCGGTGCCCTTGACGATCGGTTGGCGGGCGACCAGCGAGAGGTCATCGCGATAGAAGGTGATATCGAGCGAACCGACCGGCGGTGCCACGCCTTCGTGCGCCTCGATAGCCGCCGCGATGCGATGGGCGAGCGGCACGCCGCGCCGCTGCACGCCCACCAGGGCCAGGCCGTCCGTGCCGCCATGCTTCTCGACCACCTCGTGGCTGATGCGCACGAGGGCGCGGCGCACGTCGTCGGCGGTCATGATCTGGCGCGAGTTCACGGCACCTCCCTCTCGCCGGGCTCACGGGGCCGGTCCCTGAGGCGGGGTGAGGATACCAGTCGGACCGCGGTCAGAAGGCTGCCGTGGCTCCACCGAGGAGACGGAGGCGGGTATTGCCGGCGCCATCGGCGCCCCAGGTCACGATCTGCAGATCGCCGCTCGGCGCGATCGCGTCGGGGGCGATCCACGCCACCCGGCCCTCGCCCAGCGAGAACCCGCGCAGCGCCGGGGTGAGGCTCAACGGGTCGGCGGCAGCGGCCCCGATGCCGGCGACCAGCAGCGACCCGGCGTCCGATCCCGGCCGTGCTGCCGTCCACACGCCGTATGTCTGGCCGTCCGGGGTCCAGCGCACGAGCCAGTCGGTGACCGCGGTGCCGCTCGCCGACAGGAGCGGCGGCGCGGCCACGTCGGGTCCGGGCCCGGCCGTTCCACTCGTGGCTGGCGCATCGGTGGCAGCCTCGACGGCGCCCGAGCCGTGGCCCGCGGGGCCGCCGGCGTGGCTCGCCGTGGCGCTCGCCGACGGTGCTCCGGACGGCCCGGTCAGCGGCGGCGTCTGCGATGCCTGGGCCTGGTCGTCCGCGCCCGAGGCCGATGGGCCGTCACTCGGGGTCGCGGACGCGGCGGCGGTGATGGTCGGCGTGGCGTCTTCCGACGGCTGGGCGGTGGCGGCACCCGAGCGCCGAGCGGTGGCGGTCGCCGTGGGCGCCGCCGACGTGGGCGGGATGCCGGTGAGGCCGGCCCAGTCGATGAGGTAGAGCGCGCCACCGGACGCGTCCACCGTCAGCCCATCGGCCATGAGCGTGCCCTGCCAGTAGATGGCCAGGTGGCCGGTCGGATCGACCGAAGGCAGCCACGCCCCGGTCAGGGCCACCGGACTCGCCGCTCCGGTGGCCGGATCGACGAGGACCGTCACGGCCGTCACTGCCGCTGGTCGGTCGAGGGCCGTGGTCGCGGCTGCCGTATGGGCCGGGTGGCCCGTCCGGGCCGGCGAGGCGACGACAGCGCGGGGCAGACGGCTGATGACGATGCGGTCGCCGGCCCACGAGGCGAAGTACGAGCGATGGTCGCTGGTCAGCGCATGGACCGTCGCGTCACCGACGTGCCAGACGTAGAGATCCGGGCCGACGCTGCCGTCCGCGGGGCGAGCGCTGAAGGCCAGAGTCTCGCCGTCGGACGACCAGGCGGCCGGCGCGCCGGCCGCGATCACGTCGCTGAGGATCGGCTCGAGCTGCGCGTCCGCCGTCGCCGCGCTGGCCGTCGCCGCGGCCGTCGGGGTGGACGTGGCGGGCGATCCGGCGGGGCGCTTCGTGGGCGGCGCGCTGGCGTGTCCGTGGCCCGGTGTGGCCGGCGCCGTGCGTGTCGGCCGCGGCGAACCGGTCGCCGCTCCGGTCGGTGCCCAGGCGGTGGCGAGCGGACCGGCGTCGCCGCTGGAGGACGGCAGCGCGAGCACCGAGTAGACGGCGTTGCCCTGGCTGTCGCGGGCCGTGATGGCCAGCGTGCCGCTCGCGCCGAGGGTCAGGTCACGGGGCGCCAGGGCAGGCGCCAGGTCGACGCTGATGACGGGGTGGCTCGACGGATCCGGTCCGCCGCATTCGGTCGCCCCGGCAGGGCAGACCTCGCTGACCTGGGTCTGGTAGATGGTGATCTGGTTGCCCTCGCTGGTGAGGAAGGCGATCGGCTCGGGGGTGACCGGGAACGGGGTCGCCGCGCCGGGTCGGCCCTCGCCGAAGGGACCGACGCCGGCCGCCCCCGCCGCCACGGCCAGCATCATGCCGAGGCTGGCCAACGACCCCAGCGCCACGAGGCGGGGGCGTCCCGCGCCCCGCGCGAGCTCGTGGTCGAGGGCCGTCGCCGTGCGCGCCCACAGGTCGCGCGGCGGTTCCATGGCCCGCAACCCACGCAGCAGGCCGCGCTGCGCGGCATACGCGTCAGCCACTGCGCGACACGGCCCGCAGACGGCGAGGTGCGTCTCCAGATCGCGCTGCTCGGCGGCCGGCAGCGCCTCGTCGACCTGGCGGGCCAACGCCTCGCGGTACGGCGCGTGGCGATCGGGCCGGCTCATCGATCATCCTCGGATCGGCGAGCGCGGGCGCGCCGCCCGTCACGTTCGGCGGCGGCTGCCCGTTCGACGGCGAGGGCCTGACGCAGCGACTCGCGCGCCCGCGTCAGGAGGGCGCGGGCGGCCACGTGGGACACGCCCAGGGCCTGGGCCAGCTCGAGGCCGGTCAGCTCATGCAGCTCGGCCAGCAGGATGGCCTGGCGTTGCCGCGTCGGGATGGCCGCCAGCGCCCGCTCCAGGTCGCCCGAGAGGCGGCCCTGCAGCGCCGTGTCCTCGGCCGACGCGGCCACGCCGCGCGACTCGCCCGTCCAGGGCACGAAACGCACGATGCGTCGCCGGCGCAGCTCGTCCAGTGCCGTGCGGCCGGCGATCTGGTAGAGCCAGGCGCGGGCATGCGCCGGATCCTCCAGGGAATCGAAGGCGCGGTAGGCCTTCACGAACGTCTCCTGGGCGAGGTCGGCGGCCATCTCGGGATCACGGACCATGTGGGCGAGATAGGCATAGATCTCGCCGTGGTGCTGCCGGAAGAGCTGCTCGACGAAGGCGCGCGCGGTGGCGCGGTCCGTCGTCACTGCCGCCCTCGTTGCCAGGGCGGCCTCAGCGATCGACAACGGCGACCTGGTCCTCTCCGGTGCGCGGTCGGGACTAGGCCGGCCGCGGCGCACCGGTCCCCGACCGGGCGCTCCGTCGTGCTAGGACGTGCTGCGCGGGCGTGATGTGACGGTGCCCGCGCGCCGAACGGGGTGGCCATCTCAGCGGCGCGCCGCATCCCAGGCCGCGACGGGGCGTCCGTGGCGCGTGCCGGGGCCATCGTCCGGGCCGGACGTGGTGCGCTCGTCGGTCGCCGCGAGGAGGTCGGCCACGGCCTCCTCCGGGCTGATGGGGTTGACCGGCAGGCCCGTCCCCAGCTCCAGGCCGGCGATCTCGCGCAGGCGCGGGTGGATCTCCCAGTGCCAGTGGTACGTCTCATCGACCCGGTCCTGCAGCGGGGCGGTGTGGAGGACCAGGTTGTACGGCGGGCCGTCCAGGACGTCAAGCAGGCGGAGCACCTTCTGGAGCGTCTCCGCCGCGCCCGTCAGCTGGGCGTCCGTGGCCTGCGCGAAATCGGCCGCGTGGATGCGCGGCACCACCCATAGCTCGAAGGGCGAGCGGGAGGCATAGGGCGCGAAGGCCACGCTGCCGGCGTCCTCGAAGACCAGCCGCTCCCCCCGACTGACCTCATCGCGCACCAGGCGGCAATAGGGGCACACGCCCTCGCGGATCAGGTAGCGCGCGGCGCCGCCCAGCTCCTCGCCGACGCGGTGCGGGATCTGCGGCAGGTCGTACGTGTCCAGGCACAGGTGGTTGGTCAGCGCGCCCGCCTGGCGGCCCCAGTTCTGGACGACCTGCAGGTACGCGGTCTCGCCCGCCTCGCGCGCGTCGAGGATGGCCTGGCGGGCCTTCGCGAGCATGGCCACGACCACGGCCGGCGTCTCGCTGCCGAGGGGCCCGTGATGCTCCGGCGGCGCCACGATGGTCTGCCAGGAGCCGACGTCGGCGACCAGCCCCAGCGTCCCCCGGCGCGTGCCCTCGCGGGCCTCGAACTCCGGCCCGGCGATGGAGAAAGCCTGCTGCTTGAGCATGCGCTGGCGCACCCCGCCGCCCGGCGGCTCGACGCAGTTGGCGCAGCGCTGGTTGCCGACCGGCTCGGCCCGCCGTGAGAACCGGCTGCGGTCATACGCGCGGTCGACCACGACCGCCACCCACCAGCCGGTCACGTCGTCCCGGCGCAGCTCGAACATGCCGCCGGCCATCGCCCGCCTCAGGCCGCGCTGGCCGACGCGGGCCGACGGTCGGCCGCGGCCGGGTCGGCGCGGGCGGCCCGCAGCGCGCGCTCGAGACACGCCCCGAAGACGGTCGCGGCGGCCGCGACCGACCCGGTCGAGGGTCCGCTCGGCCAGCCCATCTCCGAGGCCACGGCCGGGCGCTCGCGCACGATCGAGGTCACGATCACGCCGGGCAGGCCGCACGCCTCGATGAGCTCGAAGTCGGCCAGCGCGACGGTCACGTTGAGGGCGATGCCGTGATAGCTGACGCCGTGCTCGACGCGCACACCGAGGGCGCCGATCTTGCGCGGCGCCGGGCCGGCCCCCTCGACCCAGCAGCCGGGGTACCCGTCGCG
Organism: Candidatus Limnocylindrales bacterium; assembly: GCA_044449585.1. Taxonomy (GTDB): domain Bacteria; phylum Chloroflexota; class Limnocylindria; order Limnocylindrales; family CSP1-4; genus DASPUH01. Next base: position 1,287 of record JBIOID010000094.1, on the reverse strand, counting down.
TCGGTCGGCTGCCACCCCGAAGGCGGCGCACGTCTCGCGCATGGCCGCCTCCAACACCCGGACGAAGGGTCGGATCAGCAGGCCTCGGTCGGCCAGGTGCACGATGGGGTAGGCCACCAGCTGCCCGGGCCCGTGGTACGTCACTTCGCCGCCCCGCTCGGTCCGGATGACCTCGATGCCCCGCGCGGCCAGCACGGATGCCTCCGCGCGTACGAAGCCGGCATCGGCATGGCGACCCAGCGTCAGCACGGCCGGGTGCTCCAAAAGGAGGAGCTGGTCGGGGATCTGCCCGGCCGCGCGCGCCTCGACCAGCGCATGCTGCTGCGCCCAGGCCTCGCGGTAGGCCACCTGGCCCAGCCAGCGCATCTCCAGAGCACCGATACCCGCCGACGCCACCGTACGCACGGCTCCAGTATGGCAGCCGCCTCCAGCCGACCCGTCACCGCGCCGGGCTCAGGCGCGCACCTCCTGGCGCATGAAGACGACGTAGGTCAGCCCGAAACACAGGACCGTGAGGGCCAGCAGGGCCACCACCTGGGGCACCCCGAGGAGGAGGCTCTGGTCCAGCGGCAGGGCCGTCGGGATGGCGCGCTGTTCGTTCTGCTGCTGGACCTCCTGCGCGATGCCCAGCGTCTGCACGGTCGGGTTCAGCAGGTAGACCGTGGCCTCGTTGTAGAGCTCGCCCGGCGACACGCGCGCGAGCTGCTGCTGCAGCTCGGCGTTGGCGATCTGCTGATCGGTGGTGGCGCCGGACGGCACCGGCGCGAGGTAGCCGGCCATGATGCCCACCAGCAGACCGGTGAACAGCGTCAGCACGATCCAGACGCTCATGGCTGCCAGCGCGGACGTCGCGGCGCGACGCAGGACGACCGAGCAGAGCATGGCGAATGCCAGCCAGAAGCCCAGGTAGATGAGTGTCACCAGGAACCAGATCGCGACGCGGGCCAGGTCATCCGGGCTGGGCCGGATGCCCAGGACGAGGAGGGCCACGCCCGAGACGAGCAGGGTGATGGCCAGCAGGACCAGCCCGATGAGGGCCAGGCCGGCCGCGAACTTGCCGTTGATCACGTCGTCCCGGTGGATCGGCTGGGCCACCAGCCGCGGCAGCGTGCGCTCGGCCCGCTCGCCGTTGATGGCGTCGAAGCCGAAGGCGATGCCGAGCAGGGGGCCGAGCAGGGCGACCAGGCCCGCGAAGGAGGGGATCTGCGCGGTGGCCTGCGACGAGGCGGCCTGCTGGCTGAAGAGCAGCACGAAGAGGCCGGTGGCGCCGGAGGCCGCCTGGGCGTT
>JBIOID010000093.1:0-7095 GCA_044449585.1 Candidatus Limnocylindrales bacterium | reverse complement strand
GACATCCGCGTGCGACCCGCCTCGATCGGCTCGATCATCACACGTCCCTCGTTGCGCGGGAAGTCGTCGTCGGGCGTGCCATCGGCGTGCGCGAACCCGTCGCGGAAGACGAGCCGATGCGGTGGATCGACCTCGAGGACGTCCCAGTAGCCGTGTGGCTGGTCGCCACCGGGCCCCGTCATGTGGTATTCGACGCGACTGCCCGGCGCGAGGTCGTGCGTCGTGAACGTGGCGGGATAGGTCGGCGGACCCCACCAGCGCTCGAGCTGGCGCGGGTCGGCCCAGAGCTGCCACACCCGTGTCGGCGAAGCGTCGAACTCCGCGGTGACGGTCATGGTCAGGGCGGCGGGATCCTTCCGGACGGCGATGACGGTCATGCGTGGGTCTCCTCGATACCGGTGATGAGGTCGGACATGCGCTCGATGCGGCCGCGCCACAGCGCTTCGTACTCGTCGAGCAGGCCTCGGGCGACGCGCAGCCCCTCGACGTTGGTGCGCACGACCTTGCGACGTCCGGTGCGCTCCTTGGTGACCAGGCCGGCGCGCTCGAGGATCGCGACGTGTTTCTGCACGGCGGCGAAGCTCATGGGGTAGTGCCCGGCCAGCTCGGCCACGCCCTCGGCGCCCGTGAGTGCCCGCAGCACGATGTCGCGACGGGTGGCATCAGCGAGAGCGGCGAAGACGCTGTCGGCGTTGAAGGTGGACGTCATTGATACAACCATACGGTTGTATGTCTGATGTGTCAAGCCCATCGCCCGGCGCCGCGGGGCCCCGAGGCCGTAGGCTTGTGAGCATGACCAACCCGGCCGACGGACCGACCACGAACGCACGCCTCGTCACTGCCCCCGACGTTCCGACGATCCAGGTCGGCAGCACGCTCGCGGGCCTCGTCGCCACGGGATCCGCGACCGACGGCCACTACGGCTTGTTCCGCTGGGACATGAGTGCGTTGTCGGGCGGAGCCACGCCCCACTTCCACCGCACGTTCTCCGAGGCGTTCTACGTGCTGGAGGGGCGCGTCGGCCTCTTCGACGGGACAGGCTGGCGCGAGGGCAGGGCAGGGGACTTCCTCTACGTGCCACCGCGCGGGATCCACGCCTTCCGCAACGACAGTGGCGCCCCGGTCTCCATGCTCATCCTGTTCGCGCCGGCCCCGCCGCGCGAGGCCTACTTCCGCGAGCTGGCCGAACGCATCGCGTCGGGCCGGACCTACAGCGACGCCGAACGCGCCGAGTTCATGGCCCGCTATGACCAGTTCGAGGTCCCGACGAGGGCGTGACCGCCGTCATGGACTGGCTGCTCGACTCGGATCCCTCGATCCGCTGGCAGGTCATGCGCGACCTGACGCACGAGCCCACTGACGTCGTCGCCGCCGAGCGGTCGCGGATCGCCACCGAGGGTTGGGGTGCCCGCCTTCTCTCGCTCCAGACGCCCGATGGCCTGTGGGACGGCCAGGCCTGGTCCCGCGACTTCACCGATACGTTCCACGCCCTGGAACTGATGCGGCGGTTGGGTCTCGATCCCACCAGCGCGCAGGCGCATCAGGCGGTCGATCTCGTCCGCGAGCGTGTCACGTGGGCTGACGGCTCTCCGTGGGAGAACCCCTGGGCCGGCAACCGGTTCTTCGAGGGTGAGGTCGAGCCGTGCATCAACGGCAACGTCGTCGCCACGGGCTCCTACTTCGGCGTCGACATGACGCCCCTCGTCGAGCGCCTGCTCGGCGAGCAGCTTCCGGATGGCGGCTGGAACTGCGAAGTGGAGAACGGCGCCACGGTGTCGTCGTTCGGGACGACCATCAACGTCCTGGAGGGCTTTCTGGAGCACGAGCGGGCGGTCGGCGGCTCCGCGGTCGTGGCCGCGGCGCGGCGGCGTGGCGAAAGTTACATGCTCGAGCGGGGGCTGTTCCGCCGGAAGTCGACCGGCGAGGTGATCGACCCCGCCTGGCTGACGTTCTCGTTCCCGACCTGGTGGCACTACGACGTGCTGCGGGGCCTGGACCACCTCCGGGCTGCCGGCGTGCAGCCGGATGAGCGGATGACCGAGGCGATCGGCGTCGTCGAGGCCAACCGGGATCCGGACGGCCGCTGGCCGCTGCAGAACGTCTACGCGGGCGAGGCCCACTTCCGGATGGAAGCGGGGGAGGGGCGACCGAGCCGCTGGAACACCCTCCGCGCGCTCCGCGTCCTCGACTGGTACGAGCAGGGCGCGTAGGCCGTGGTGATCAGGTCCGCAGTGGTCCACCCGCGCCCGGCGGCGGTCCGCCTGCGCCCGGCCCGGGCCCGCCCAGGGGAGACATGTGCTCGTGGATGATCTTCCAGTCGTCGCCGACCAGGGCGAAGACCATCGTGCATTGCTGATCGAGGGCCACCGCGTTGCCCGCGATCTGGCCGGTGAAGTGGCCGTTGAAGGTCGCGACGGCCACGTCGGCGAAGACGTTGATGGCCAGGTCGCGCATGTCCACGGTCGGCTGTTCGAGTCGGCTGAAGGTCGCGCGCTCGCCCGCGGCGCACGACGCGGCGTCGCCACGCGGTCGGCCGTCCTTGAACTCGGTGAACTTGGGGCCGTACAGGTGGAACGACTCCAGACGGTCGAAGTCCCTGGCCGCGGCAGTCGGCCAGATCTCCTCGAGGCGTCGACGGACCTGGCCCTGGGCGTCGGGAGCGGTCTGGTTGACGGTTGCGATGTCCATGGCGGAAGGATTCGCGCGGCGGACCAACCGTGTCCATGACCAGGCGTCCGGGATCCCTGCCCGACCGTCCGGTCAGCCCCGCCCCGGACCCGCTCTCGGAGGTCCTGCGCGCGATCCATTTCACACGGGCCATCTTCTACACCGTGGATGCCGCCGGTCCGTGGCCGACCATCCAGGTCCCGCCAGGCGCCGCCCTAGCGCCGAGCCTGGGGCCCCCCACCCGGACCGTCCTGTCCTATCACGTGATCGTGGAAGGCGGGTGCTGGACCGGCCTGGACGAGCCCGGAGGGGAGGGGCCACGAGCATCGGTCGCGCTCGAGCGTGGCGACGTCGTGGTCTACCCGCGCGGCGATGCCTACTTCCTGGCGCATGACCCCGCCATCCCGCCAGCCGAGGGCGCGGATGCCGCGGCGATGAACGGGCTCCTTGCCGGGGTCGCGGAGGGGTCGATCCCGGCGTCCTTCAGCCGCGGCCCCGCGGGCGCCGATCGCACGCGGTTCGTGTGTGGCTTCCTGGGCTGCGACGCGCCCCCGTTCAACCCACTGCTCCAGACCCTGCCGCGGATGCTCGTCGTCCGTCAGGCCGCCGGGCGCCTCGAACGCCTGGTCGAGCTTGCGCTGGCCGAGGTGGCCGGAGCGGGCGCCGCGTCCGTGCGGGAGCGCCTGAGCGAGTCGATGTTCCTCGAGACCGTGCGGTCACACCTCGAGCACGGCGCACCGGGTTGGCTCGAGGGGCTCGGCGACCCCCTCGTCGGTCGGGCGTTGAGCCTGATCCACGCGGCCCCGGCCGAGCCATGGACCACGGCCTCGCTGGCTCACCAGGTCGGCGCGTCGCGGTCGACGCTGGCCGATCGGTTCACTCGACTCGTCGGCCAGCCGCCGATGCGCTACCTGACCGGCTGGCGGATGCGCCTTGCCGCCGACCGGCTCGGCCGCCCCGAGGCGACGGTTGCGGAGGCCGCCCACGTCGCCGGATACCACTCGGAGGCGGCGTTCAGCCGGGCGTTCAAGAAAGCCACGGGCGTCACCCCTGGCGCCTGGCGCCACGGCCAGACCGCAGCGTCGGATGTGCGGTACCGGCCAGCGGCGGGCAGCCCACGTGGCGAGCTAGTCGCACCGGCTACCACCTCGACGGAGTTGATAGGGGCTCGCCCAAGCGCCAGCCGCCGCCTCCTCAGCCGGCAGCTTTCTTGACCAGGCCGACGATCCGCTTCTCGCCCGCCGGCGTCAGGCTGTTGACGGCGAAGGCGACCGGCCACAGGTCGCCCTCGTCGAGCCGCGCGTCGGGCTGGAAGCCTAGCGTCGAGTAGCGCACCTTGAACTTCGACTTGGCCTGGAAGAAGCAGATCACCTTGCCGTCCCTGGCGTAGGCCGGCATCCCGTAGAACGTGCGGGGCACGAGCTCCGGAGCGGTCGCGAGGACGATCTCGTGGATACGTGCGGCGATGGCCCGATCGTCTTCGGCCATCTCGGCGATCTTGGCCTGCACGTCGGCCTCGCCCTGGATGCGCGCCTCCTCCGCGCTGAGCTTCGACGCCTTCTTGCGCTCCCGGATGGTCTCCTGCATCGCCGCGAGCTCTTCGTTGCTGAACACGTCACCGGACGTCCTGGCCGTGTTGCCTCGTTTGGTGGATCGCTTCGTGTCAGTCATGTCCGTTCGTCCTTTCAATCGACGCATCGCCGCGCAGCAGTCGCACAGCCAGCCACGAGAGCCAGCCCCAGCCAACCAGGATCGATCGCGAACACGGCAACCAGGCGCGGCGCCCATCTCGCGTCAGGCATCGCACGACGCAGGCCTCTGGGGCATATCCCCAACATCGGCCGAAGCGAGCCCAGCGCAAGGTCCAGGTCAAGGGTCGCGCAGTGGATGTTACATAACTTCGATTATCGGAAGCACTAGACACCCAGCGACCACCGGCTGGCGCCGGGACGATGCGACCCGGGCTCGACGGGACATATAGGCCATGGCGCTGACGCAGGGCGTGCGCGATGCTCGTTCGACGATGGAAGGGCTGTATCACCCGATCCAGAGCGTCCGTGGGGCAGGCGGGCGCGGGAGCGTGCCCGCCCTGGCTCGCCGTCTCGGCCGCTCGGGCGCCCTGGCCGGCTTCGCGCTGCTGGTCGCCGCGACCCTCGGCGCCACCCCGGTGGCCGGTGCCACCCCGACGCTGCCCACACCCATCGCGGTGGGCACGCCGATCCAGGTCCAGCGCACCCCGACGCATTGGACCGGCGGACTCGAGCTCTATCGGGCGAGTGCGTTCACGAGCCAGCCGAACGATTACACGTGCGTGCCCACCTCGGTGCAGATGATGCTCAACCTCATCACCGGCGCCTCGAACCACAGCGCCAGCCAGATCACCAGCTTCTACGCCTGGGGTCGCGCCCACAATGCGTATCACTACAGCACGGCGGGACTCGATCCGGCCAGCTGGGCGGGCCTGCTGACGGCCAATGGCGGGGGCACCTATCGGGACGTCAGCTACACCAGCTATGACGAGGCCCTGCGGGGCGCGGTCACCGCGTTTCGTGCGACGGGCAAACCGGTCGGCCTGCTGGTGGACCACGGCCATCACGCGTGGGTCATGAGCGGCTTCACCGCTACGGCCGACCCGCTGGGCAGCCCGTTCCGCGTGACCGGCGTGACGATCATGGGGCCGTTGTATCCCTCACAGAGCCACGGCTACGATCCCCGGCCCGGCACGCACTTCACGGCCGCCCAGCTGGCCGGCTACCTGACGCCGTACACCGAGGCGTTCCCGGTGCGCTGGACCGGCGACTACGTGATCGTCGCCCCGGCCTCCTGAGGGGCGCCCTCCCCTACCGCTCGGGCCCCGGCGGCGCGGCCGTCGAAACCACCGCCGGGTGCGCGTTCGTATCCCCGTCCAGGTGACGCACCGCATGCCCGGTGCGAATAGCGCCCCATGCGGAGGATCGATGATGCGATATGTTCGCGCCCTGGTGGCGCACCCACTCCCCGGCCTGATGGCCGCCGGTGTGCTCCTGCTGGCCGCGTGCTCGAGCGGCCCCAGCGCGGCCGGGAATCCGTCCGCGGCGGCCGGCGGCTCGAGCACGGTCACGGTCGGCACGAGTGCCAGCCTGGGCCCGTACCTGGTCAGCCCCAACGGGATGACGCTGTACGTGTTCGACAAGGACCCGGTCGGGACAACCACGAGCGCCTGTGCCGCCTCCGACGGCTGCGACGTGACGTGGCCGGCCTTCGTGCCCGGATCGGGCGGACCGAGCGCCGGCAGCGGCGTGAGCGGCACACTCACCACGATCACCGGCGAGGACGGCAAGCCGCAGGTGACCTACAACGGCCGACCTCTCTACAACTACTCGGGTGACACGGGCGCCGGCCAGACCAACGGCGACGGCGTCGACGGCACCTGGCACATCGCCAAGCCCTGAGTCACCCGCCGAGCCGACGGGTCGGGGCTTACGCCTCCGCCCCGGCGGCTCGCCAGCGCTCGGCGGCCAGGCGCAGCTCGGCCGCCAGCGAGGGCACCACCCGACCGTGCACGCGCACGTCGCGGGCGCGATAGGCGATCTCGACGGTACCCCGCTCCCGGACGCGGGCGAGCAGCTCGCCGGCGGCGTAGGGGACCACGACGTCGACCGCCTCCCAGAGCGACGCGAGCACCTCACTCAAGCGGCCGCGCAGGGCCTCCAGGCCGAAGCCCGTCAGGGCGGAGACGTAGACCGCCTCCCCCACCACCGGCGAGGGCTGGTCGCCGTCGCGCGCCCGTCCGTCGGTCAGGTCGGCCTTGTTGAAGGCCACCACGCGCGGCTTGTCGCCGGCGCCCAGCTCATCGAGCACGGCCTGCACCGTGACGCGGTGTTCCGGCAGGTGGGCGTCTGACACGTCCACGACCTCCAGCAGCACCTCGGCACGGCGCACCTCGTCGAGGGTCGCCCGGAACGCGTCGACCAGCTGGTGCGGGAGCTTGTGGATGAAGCCGACCGTATCGGTCACGACCGCGCTCTGGCCGTCGCCCAGGCGGACGGAGCGACTCGTCGGGTCGAGCGTCGCGAACAGCTTGTCGGCCGTATGGGCGGCCTCGCTGCCGGCCAGGGCATTGAGCATGGTGGACTTGCCGGCGTTGGTGTAGCCCACGATGGCCACGCTCGGGACGAGGCGTCGATCGCGCGACCGGGCGGTCGTCTCGCGCGTGCGCCGCACCGTCTCCAGGCGCTGGCGCAGCTTCTTGATCTTCTCGCGGATGACCCGCCGGTCGGTCTCCAGCTGTGTCTCGCCGGGACCGCGCGTGCCGATCCCGCCGCCAGTCCGCGAGAGATGGGTCCACAGGCGGGTCAGCCGCGGCAGCTGGTATTCGAGCTGCGCCAGCTCGACCTGCAGGCGGCCCTCATGGGTCTGCGCGTGCTGCGCGAAGATGTCCAGGATCAG
>JBIOID010000092.1:0-7237 GCA_044449585.1 Candidatus Limnocylindrales bacterium | reverse complement strand
CTGCCGTTGCCCCGCCTGCACGTTCCGCGGGGCCGGCCGACTGCTGGCCGCGGCCGAGGCGGCGGCGGGTGTCTCGCTCGGTGGCAGCAGCCCGGAAGGTGCCGTTCGCCTCGAGGCGGCCGCCTGCCGCGGCGTGTCCCCCGACAGGCCCTTCGTGACGCTCGATGGTGCGCCACAGGACAAGCTCGATCCCCGGCGCCTGGGCGAACTGGTCACCCGGCTGCGCGCTGGCCACGCCCCGATGGGGCGAGCCTGATGGCCACCATCCTGGCCCGTCCGAAGAGCTGGCCGGCCGTGCTGCTCGGGCGAGCCGGGACGTACGATCCCGACGGGACCCTGGCGGCGGCGGAGGCGAAGGGCGCCTGGGGACCGTGGAAGACGGCCGTTCACCAGGCGCCACAGGCGATCGTCAGCGCGGTCGATCAGGCCGGCCTGCGCGGGCGGGGCGGGGCCGGCTTCCCGACGGCCGACAAGTGGCGCGCCGTGCGCGCCCACGACGAGCTGCCGCGCTATGCCATCGGCCACGGCTACGAAGCCGATCCGGGCACGGTCGCTGACCGGACGCTCATGGAAGCCGACCCGCACGCCGTCCTGGAGGGCCTCGCGCTGGCCGCCCTCGCCGTGGGTGCGGAACGGGCGTTCCTGGTGCTGCGCGCCGACGCCACGCTGGCCCGGCGCCGCCTGCAGAAGGCGCTCGACGGGGCGCTGGGCGCCGGGTACCTGGGGGTCGACGTGCTGGGCAGCGGCGTCACCGTCGAGATCGAGATGCGACCACTCGAGGGCGGCTTCGTGGTGGGCGAAGAGACGGCCCTGCTGCGCGCGCTGGAGGGCAAGCGGGGCATGCCCGACCAGCGCCCGCCGTACCCCGCCGAGCGCGGCCTGTTCGGCGCCCCGACGGCCATCAACAACGTGGCCACGCTGGCCAGCGTGCCGTGGATCCTGACCAACGGCGCGCCCGCCTTCCGCGCGCTCGGGGCGCCCGGGTTCCCGGGCACCATGCTGGTGCAACTGGCCGGGGCCGTGAAGCGGCCGGGCGTGGCGGAGGTGCCCACCGGCACGCCGCTGGCCACCATCGTCGACAAGGTCGGCGGCGGCGCCACGGGCACCTTCAAGGCCATCCTGGTGGGCGGGCCGTCGGGCGGTTTCCTGCCGGCCGACGGCCTCGCCACCGCCCTGCTGCCGGCGGACCTGGAGGCGGCCGGCGCCATCGTCGGCTCGGGCTCGCTGCTGCTGCTCGACCAGAGCGCCTGCATCGTCGAGCTGGCGACGCTCATGGAACGCTTCATGAACGACGAGTCGTGCGGCAAGTGCATCCCCTGCCGCATCGGCACACGACGGCTGGCGGAGATCGGCGATCGGTTCATGAGCGGCCGGCCGCGGCCGACCGACACGGCGCTCCTGGTGGACCTCGCGGCCGACGTCCGTGACGGCTCGCTGTGCGGCCACGGCATCAGCGCGCCCAATCCCCTGACCTCCGGGATGCGATACTTCAGGGCGGAATTCGACGATCACATCGTGCGCGGCCGCTGCCCTGCCGGGGTCTGCACACCCCTGCGCGTGGCCGCAGGAGCCGCCCGATGACGCCGCGCCCAGCCAGCCAAGGATCCGTCCGCGGATGACCGACCTGCTGCCCGCCCCGGCCGAGGCGGCGGGTTCCCCCGCCGACCGCCTGCTCGAGACGCAGGCGCCGCAGCGCCCGCAGGTCAGCCCCGTCATCACCATCGAGGTCGACGGCCGGCAGGTCGCCGGTCGCGAGGGCCAGACCATCCTCGAGGTCTGCCGCGACAACGGCATCGAGATCCCGACCCTGTGCTACGAACCCAAACTGCCCGGCTTCGGTGCCTGCCGCATGTGCGTGGTCGACGTCGCCGGTGAAGGCCAGCCGCCCATCAGCTGCTCGCGCGAGGCCGAGGCCGGCATGGTCGTGCAGACGCAGACGCCGCGCATCCGGCAGCTGCGCAAGACCAACCTGGAGCTGATCTTCAGCGACCACAACGCCTACTGCCTGCCGCCGTGCCAGAACAAGTGCCCCAGCCACATCGACATCCCCGGCTTCCTCAAGGCCAACACGGAAGGCGACTTCATCGAGTCGGCGCGCATCTTCAAGCGCACCATCCCGTTCCCCAGCATCCTGGGCCGCGTCTGCCCGGCCCCGTGCGAGGAGCACTGCCGGCGCGACGAGGTGGACGAGGCGATCGCCATCCGGGACAGCCACCGCTACGCCGGCGACCAGGTGCTCAAGGCGCTCGGCCACGGCCAGAAGGCGCCCGTGCCGTTCGAGGTGCAAGCCCCCTCGGGCAAGCGCGTGGCGGTCATCGGCTCGGGGCCGGCCGGCGGCGCGGCCGCCTACTACCTGGCCATCGCGGGCCACGATGTGACCATCTACGAGCGCGACCCGGCCCCCGGCGGGATGCTGCGCTATGGCATCCCCCAGTACCGGCTGCCCAAGGAGGAGGTGCTGGACGGCGAATACCAGGGCCTCACCGATCTCGGGGTGCGCATGGTCTGCGACCAGGAGCTGGGCCGCGACTTCACCGTGGACGATCTGCAGAACCAGGGCTTCGACGCGGTCTGCGTGGCCATCGGCTGCTACGACACCAACACGCTGGGCGTGCCCGGCGAGGACGCCCCCGACGTGCTCGACGGCCTGGAGTACCTGCGCATCGCGACGCTCGGGCTGCCCTACCCCGGCCACCAGGGCAAGCGCGTCGTGGTCATCGGCGGCGGTTTCACCTCGATGGACTGCACGCGCACCTCACTGCGCCAGGGTGCCAGCGAGGTCACCCTGGTCTACCGCCGCGACATGAAGGAGATGTCCGCCGCCAACGAGGTGCACGAGGCGATCGAGGAGGGTGCGCGGGCCATCTTCCAAGCGGCGCCGACGCGCGTCCTCGCCGACGCGGCAGGCAAGGTCACCGGCGTCGAGTTCATCCGCATGCGCCTCGGTGCGCCCGACGAGAAGGGCCGGCGGCGGCCCGAGCCGGTCGAGGGCACCGAGTTCACGATCCCCTGCGACCGTGTCCTGCTGGCCATCGGCCAGGGGCCCGACCTGCGCTGGCTGGACCATGGCTCGGCCGGCCTGGTGGCCTCCAGACAGCGTCGCCTGCAGGCGGATGCGGTGACCTTCTCGACCGGCCGGCCCGGTGTCTTCGGCACCGGTGACGTGCGCGTCGGGGCGACCACCGTCGTCCAGGCAGTGGCTGAGGGACGGCGCGCGGCGTATGCCATCGACGCCTACCTCAAGGGCCACGACCTCGACGCGATCCGCACCCGCCAGACGCTGGCCGAGCCGCAGCCCGAGTTCCTGTCCATCGTGCCCTACACGGATGAGCGCAAGGAGCCGCGCCTGCGCCTCAAGTCGATGGCGCCGGAGGTGCGCAGGCAGAGCTACGTCGAATACGAGATCCCGTACACGCAGCAGGAGGCGATGACCGAATCCGGCCGCTGCCTGCAGTGCACCTGCGAGGCGATCGGCTTCTGCGACCTGCGGCGCGAGGGCATCGAGTACGGCACGACGCTGGCCACGCTCGAGCCGGCGCGTACCGGGCTGTCACTGCGGTCCGTGACCGAGAACCGCTTCACGGGCTACAACCACGACTACATCCGCGACGACAGCCACGCCTTCATCCTGCGCGAACCGTCGCGCTGCATCGACTGCGGGCGCTGCGCCAACGTCTGCAAGGAGGTCGTGGGCGCGGCCTGCTACGACTTCATGCGCAGCGGCATGGACACCCTCGTCACGACGCCGCTGGACATGAGCCTCAACACCACGCCCTGCGTCAGCTGCGGCCGTTGCGCGGAGACGTGCCCGACCGGCGCGCTGATGCCCAAACCGCGTGTGCTCGAGCGCTACGACGTGGATGAGAGCCGCTGCATCCTGTGCGGCATCTGCGTCGACGCCTGCCCGTACGACGCGCTGCGCTGTGGACCGGATTTCGAGCTCGCGCACGACAGCCGGGCGGAGCCCATGATCGACCTGCTGGCCATCAGCGCCGTCGAACACACGACGGAGATGACCTACGTGCAGCACGAACGCGACTGGCTCACCCGCGCCCCCGCGGCCGGCCGCGGGTCGGTCGCCGGTCGGCAGCTGCCGGTCCTGCCGCCCCACGTGCTCACGGGTTCCCAGGGCAACGGCCACGGCGGTCCGACGGACGGGCACGCTCATGGCAACGGCCATCGCTCCGACGCACCCTAGGGACCCAGTGTGCTGACCATCCCGGCCACCATCCCGCTCCTGGGCTGGAGCTGGAACGACCTCCTCTTCCTGGTGCTGGCCGGAGGTCTGCTCGGCTGCGCCCTGTTGGTCGTGCTCAGCCGCGACATCATCCACGCCGGGCTCTGGATGATCCTGTGCTTCCTGATGCTGGCCGGGCTGTACGTGATGCTCGGCAACCCGTTGGTCGCCGGAGCGCAGGTGCTGGTCTACATCGGGGCCATCAGCGTGCTCATCCTCTTCGCCATCATGCTCACCCAATCGAAGGCCGGGCCGGCCCGCCTGGTCTTCCACCATCAGGCCTGGGCGGGCGCCCTGGCGGCCATCGGGCTGGGTGCCGTGCTGGTCATCGTCGACGGCGCGACCACCTGGCCGCTGGCCGGCGACGACAAGCAGGCGACGGCCACGGTGGACATCGCGACGCGCCTCTTCGGCGACTACGTGCTGCCCTTCGAGATCGTCAGCGTGCTGCTCCTGGCGGCCGTCATCGGCGGCGTCTTCCTGGCCAAGCGCGACGACGCGCCGCGCAGCGACAGCGACATATGAGCCACACGCTCGACGCCTACCTGGTCCTTTCGGCGCTGCTTTTCAGCATCGGGGTCTTCGGCTTCCTGGCCCGCCGCAACGCGATCTCCATGCTCATGTGCATCGAGCTGATGCTCAACGCGGTGAACCTGAGCATCCTTGCCTTCGGCGCGTTCGTGCCCTCGTTGCGAGGCCAGGCGGCGGTCATCGCGCTGGTCGTGATGGCCGTGGCGGCGGCCGAGGCGACGGTCGGGCTGGCCATCGTCATCGCCATCTATCGCAACCGGCGCACCCCCCTGGTGGACGAATACGCCCAGATGCATGACTGACGGCCGATGGCGCAGCTGACCGTCCTGCTCCTTGTCCTGCCGATCGTGGGCTTCGCCCTGACCGGCCTCGTGGGCCGCCGCCTGGGCGCGCGGTCCTGGGTCATCGCCGTGGCCGCCATCATCGCCACCTGGCTGGTGGCCATGGTCGTCGTCTACGGTGCGCTGACCGGGGCCAACGGCGCGGACGGCCTGCACCTCGTCCTGTACCGCTGGATCCCCGCCGGCAGCTTCACGGTCGACTTCGACCTGGCCGTCGACAACCTGACCGCGACGCTGCTCATCGTGGTCACCACGGTGGGCATGCTGGTGCATGTCTACTCGATCGGCTACATGGCCCACGACCCTGGGCGATGGCGCTTCTTCGCCTTCCTCAACTTCTTCATGTTCAGCATGTTGCTGCTGGTGCTGGCCGGCAACTTCCTGCTGCTCTTCGCCGCCTGGGAGCTGGTCGGCCTGTCCAGCTACCTGCTGATCGGCTTCTGGTACCGCCGGGGCAGCGCGGCGCTGGCGGCCAAGAAGGCCTTCCTGGTCAACCGCGTCGGCGACGTCGGCTTCGCGCTGGGCATCATGGCCATCTGGTCGACGGTCGGCACGCTCGACTTCACGGCCGTGTTCCACCTCCTGCCGGCCAAGCTGGCCAGCGGCGGCATCCAGCCGTGGGAGATGACGGGCATCGCGCTGCTGCTCTTCTGCGGGGCGGTGGGCAAGAGCGCCCAGTTCCCGCTGCACGTCTGGCTGCCGGACGCCATGGAAGGCCCGACGCCGGTCAGCGCCCTGATCCATGCCGCCACCATGGTCAACGCCGGCGTCTACTTCGTGGCCCGTGCCAACCCCATCTTCAGCGAGAGCGGCGGGGCCATGGTGATCGTGGCGTCCATCGGCATCTTCACGGCCATCCTGGCCGCCTCGATCGCGCTCACCCAGACCGATATCAAGCGCGTCCTGGCCTACTCCACGCTGAGCCAGCTGGGTTACATGTTCGCGGCCCTGGGCGTGGGCGCCTATGTGGCCGCCATCTTCCACCTCATGGCGCACGGCTTCTTCAAGGGTCTCCTCTTCCTCGATTCCGGCTCCGTCATCCATGGCGTCCACGACGAGCAGGACATGGACCGGATGGGCGGCCTGTGGCGCAAGATGCCCATCACCCACGGCACGATGCTCATCGGGACCCTGGCCATCGCCGGTATCCCGCCGCTGGCCGGCTTCTTCAGCAAGGACGAGATCCTGGGCGAGAGCTTCACCAACGGCTTCGTGTGGGTGTGGGTCGTGGGCATCGTGGTGGCCGCGCTGACCGCCTTCTACATGTTCCGGCTGATGGGCAAGACGTTCTACGGGCCGAGCCACGTCGATCCGGCGGTCGAACCGCAGGTCCACGAGTCGCCCCGGTCGATGACCGTGCCGCTCGTCCTGCTGGCCATCCCGACCGTGTTCCTCGGGCTGGTGCTCGGCCTGCCCTTCGGCGCCAGCCGCATCGCCGGCTGGCTCGACCCCGTGTTCGCCGGCGCCGAAGCGAACCTGGGCCGTGCCCCGGCCTCCTTCAGCCTGTTCGGCATCGACGGCGTGCTCATCCTGGTCAGCGTCACGGTGGCGCTCATCGGCACGCTCGCGGCGATGCGCCTGTTCGGCTTCCACTGGCCGTTCACGCGACGGGACACGGCGCCCCAGCCCGAACGCGTGGCAGCCATCACGACTCGCCTGCGCCCGCTGTACACGGCCTCGTTCCACAAGTGGTGGTTCGACGACCTGAACGACCTGATCTTCGTGCGCTTCGGACGACGCTTCGCCGACGGTACCTGGTGGTTCGATCGGCGGGTCGTCGACGGCGCGGTCAACGGGGTCGGCCGGCTCGTGCAGCAGAGCGGTCGCGAGGTGCGCCAGATCCAGACCGGCCACGTCCAGAACTACGCCCTGGGCATCGCCCTCGGCCTGCTCCTCGTGGCCGGCAGCTTCCTCCTGCTGGCGCATTGATGACCGGCCTGCCGCTCATCACGCTGACCATCTTCAGCCCGCTCATCGGTGCGTTGCTGATCGCCTTCCTGCCGCGCGAGCGCACCGCCCTCGTGCGGCGGGTGGCGCTGGCCGCGTCGCTGGTCAGCTTCGCCTTCTCGCTGCTCCTGGTGGCCGCCTTCAACGGCACGACGCCCGATGCCGCCGGCTTCCGGTTCGT
>JBIOID010000091.1:0-7249 GCA_044449585.1 Candidatus Limnocylindrales bacterium | reverse complement strand
GGGACGGTCGTGCAGCGCCAGTCACCGCAGGTCTGGCGGCAGGTCCTGCCCACGGCCGAGGCGCAGGTCCTGCGCGTGGCCATGACGGGCGCCGTGGAGAGCGCCTGGGGCAAGCCGTTCGCCGGCAGCGCCGCCATCCCGGGCGTGCCGACGGCGGGCAAGACCGGCACCGCGCAGCTGGGCGGCAGCGGCGAGCCGCATGCCTGGTTCATCGGATTCGCGCCCGCGTCTGCTCCGCGCATCGCCGTGGCCGTGATCATCGAGCAGGGCGGGCACGGCGGGGCGGTGGCGGCCCCGATCGGCGGCCAGCTGATGGCCGACTGGTTGCGCCTCGCCCCCTAGGCCGCTCCACGGCCGTGCCGATCACACCGGCCAGGGACCGGGGCTCGCCGTTGGCCTGGCGCGCGGTCTGCTCGATGAGCTTGGCCACGAGCGCCGTCCAGCCGGTCTGGTGGCTGGCGCCGAGGCCGGCCCCGCTGTCGCCGTCGAAGTACTCGTAGAAGAGGATCAGGTCGCGCCAGGCTGGATCGGTCGCGTACCGTGCCTCGGTGCCGTGGGCCGGGCGACGCCCGTCGGGACCGGGCAGGAACAGGTCGATGAGGCGCCGCGAGAGCCCGTCGGCCACCTCGCCCAGCGAGGCCAGCCGACCCGAGCCGGTCGGGAACTCGACGCGGAAGTCGTCGCCGTAATAGTGGTGCAGGCGCTGCAGCGCCTCGATGAGCAGGTAGTTGAAGGGGAACCAGACGGGACCCCGCCAGTTGGAGTTGCCGCCGAAGAGGTCCGTCTCCGACGCGGCGGGCTCGTAGTGCACCTCCAGCTCGTGGCCGGCGAGGGTGACCTGGTACGGATGGTCGCGATGCCATGCGCTGAGTGACCGGACGCCGTGGTCGCTCAGGAACTCCCCCGGGTCGAGTATCCGTTCGAGCAGGCGCTTCATGCGGTGGCCGTGCACGAGAGCCAGCAGGCGCCGCTCGCCGACGCCGGGCTCATCCCAGCTCGCGACCAGCCCGGCGAGGTCCGGGCGGTGGCGCAGGAACCACTGCATGCGCCGGCTGAAGTCGGGCAGGTGGGCCAGCTGGTGCGGTTCGAGCGTGCCCACCGCGAGCAGCGGGATGAGTCCCACCAGCGAGCGCACCCGCAGCGGGGTGGCCGTGCCGTCGGGCATCTGCAGCACGTCGTAGAAGAACTCGTCCTCGTCGTCCCACATGGCCACGCCCTGGCCGCCCAGGTCGTTGAGGGCCGCCCCCACGTACAGGAAGTGTTCGAAGAATTTGGTGGCCATGTCCTCGTAGGCCGGATCACGGCCGGCCAGCTCGGCGGCGATGGCCAGCATCGACAGGCAGAACATGCCCATCCACGCGGTGCCGTCCGACTGGGCCAGCCACCCCCCGTCGGGCAGGTCGGCGTCCCGGTCGAAGACGCCGATGTTGTCGAGCCCCAGGAAGCCGCCGCCGAAGACGTTGCGGCCATCGCGGTCCTTGCGGTTGACCCACCACGTGAAGTCGAGCAGGAGCTTGTGGAAGATCCGCTCCAGGAAGGCGTGGTCGGCGTGCCCGGTCAAGCGCCGCTCGATCTGGTACACGCGCAGGGCGGCCCACGCCTGGACCGGCGGATCGACCGCCCCGAAGTCCCATTCATAGGCCGGCAGCTGGCCGTTGGGATGCATGTACCACTCGCGCGTCAGGAGCAGCAGCTGGCCCTTGGCGAAGTCGGGATCGATGAGCGCCCACATGACAGCGTGGAAGGCGCTGTCCCACGAGGCGAACCACGGGTACTCCCAGGTGTCCGGCATGGCCAGCACCTCGGCCGCATCCAGGTGCCGCCACTCGTGGTTGCGGCCCTGACGCCGCGCCATGGGCGGCGTGGGGCCGGCGGGATCACCGTCCAGCCAGTGGGCCACGTTGTAGTGGTAGGTCTGGCGCGACCAGGTCAGGCCGGCCAACGCCTGGCGCATGACCCGGCGCTCCTCGGGCCGCATGGTCGGGGGGCAGAGGGGCTCGTAGAACGCGTCGGCCTCCGCCCGCCGGGCGGCCACGACGCCGGCCGCGCCGACCAGGGCGGGTGGCCCGTCACCCCGGGCCAGGCGCAGCGTGACGCTCCGCTGCTCACCGGGCGCGAGGAGCCATCGGTAGTGGAAGGCGGCCAGCGTGCCGGGCAGGGTCGCATCGGCGCGGCCGGGGTCATCCTGCAGCACGGCCTCGTCGAGGCGCGCGCGCGAGGGTGCTCCGGCCGACCCGATGCCCCACAGGGCCGCCGTGTCGGTCTCGTTCTCGGTGATGAAGGTCGCCGCGGGGGCGGGTCCCACCAGCCAGTAGCGACCCAGCCGGTGGTGCTCGGCGCACAGGGCCGCCGGGCCCGGCCCCGGCACGCGCCGGATGGTCGGCCGTCGCCCATCGCGGCCCCAGCTCCAGGTGTTGCTGAACCAGAGCGTCGGCAGCAGGTGCAGCGGTGCCGCTTGCGGCCCCATGTTGCGCACCGTGAAGCGCAGGACGAGCGACTCGGGCGCGGCCTTGGCGTATTCGACGACCAGGTCGAAGAAGCGCCCGTCGTCGAACAGGCCGGTATCGAGCAGCTCGAACTCGGGCTGCAGTCTGGTCCGGGCCGCGTTCTGGCGCCGCAGCGCGTCGTACGGGAACGCGGCCTGCGGATAGCGGTACAGCGCGCGCAGGTAACTGCCGGTCGGCGTGCCGTCGAGGAAGTAGTAGAGCTCCTTGACGTCCTCACCGTGGTTGCCCTCGGGATTGCTCAGGCCGAAGAGCCGGCGCTTGAGGGTGCCGTCGTGCCCGTTCCAGAGCGCGGGGGCGACGCACAGATCGCCCCCGTCATCGCTCAGGCCGAGCAGGCCATCGTCGCCCCACCGGTAGGCGCGTGCGGCCGCCTCGTCGTAGCTGAAGGCCCGCCACGCGTCGCCGTCGGCCGAGTAGTCCTCGCGCACGGTGCCCCACTGACGCGACGCGAGGTAGGGGCCCCAGCGGGACCAGGCACGTCGTCCCGTGGCCGCCTCGTGCAGGCGCCGTCGCTCCGGGTCGAGGCGTGGTGTCATGGTCAGCGCCCCGCGTCGCGGTCGGCCGCGAACCTGCGCCGACATCGTGACGTACTATCCGCCAACGGGTCCGCGCCCCAGAGCGCATCCAGCAGCGGCCCCGATCCGCACGAGGAGGGGAGCGCCGTGGCCATCCGCGAGTCGGTCGAGAAGGTCGTGGCCAACGTCGAGCGTGTCATCGTGGGCAAGCACCACGAGGTGCGGCTGGCGTTGGTGGCCCTGCTGTGCCAGGGCCACCTGCTCATCGAGGATGTGCCCGGCACCGGCAAGACCATGCTGGCCAAGTCGCTGGCGCGCAGCCTGGGCTGCTCGTTCCGCCGCATCCAGTTCACGCCCGACCTGCTGCCGTCCGACGTCACCGGCCTCTCCATCTACAACCAGAAGACGCAGGAGTTCGACTTCCGGCCGGGGCCCATCATGGCCCAGATCGTGCTGGCCGACGAGATCAACCGGGCCACGCCGAAGACCCAGTCGGCGCTGCTGGAGTGCATGGAGGAGCGGCAGGCCACCATCGACGGCACCACCTACGCGATGCCCGTGCCGTTCCTGGTCATCGCGACGCAGAATCCGATCGAGTACGAGGGCACCTTCGCCCTGCCCGAGGCCCAGCTCGACCGCTTCATGCTGCGCCTGCGCCTGGGCTACCCGCAGCCCCTGGAAGAGATCGTCATCCTCGACGAGCAGAAGCGCGGCCACCCGCTCGATGAGATCGGGGAGGTCGCCTCGCTCGAGGAGCTGCGCACGATGCAATCGGCGGTGCGCGAGATCTACGTCGACTCGCTCATCAGCGACTACATCGTGCGCCTGGTGAACGCCTCGCGCGTCCATCCCGACGTCTACCTCGGCGCCTCGCCGCGCGGCTCCCTGGCCCTCTATCGGGCGGGCCAGGCGTGGGCCGCCCTGCAGGGGCGCGACTACGTCATCCCCGACGACATCAAGGCGCTGGCCGAGCCGGCGCTCGCGCACCGCCTCATCATCCGCACGGCGGCCAGCATCCGTGACGTCGATCCGACGGCCATCGTGCGCGAGCTGCTGAGCACCGTCCCGGTCGACGCGCCGGCCCCGGCGGGGTCGCACGCCGGCGTGCGACCCGCCTAGCGCGCGAGGATCGGGCCCGTGCTGCGACGGCTGGAGATCGGCCTCCTCGGCGCGATCCTGGTCCTGGCCGCCTTCGCCACCGGCGCCGACTTCCTGTTCTTCCTGGTCTACCTGGCGCTGCTGGTCGTCGGCGGCGCCTATCTGCTGAGTCGCTTCGGCCTGTCCGACCTGGAGGCCGGCTACGCGCTCGACCGGACGCATGGTCACGTGGGCGAGCAGTTGCGGGCGACCTACACGTTGCGCAACGCCAGCCGCCTGCCCAAGCTCTGGCTGGAGGCCTCCAGCCCCTCGACGTTGCCCGTGCCGCTGCCCGGGCGGGCGCTATCGCTGGGGCCGCGGGCGGAACGGTCGTGGGCGGCCCGCGTGCCGCTCGTCGCGCGCGGCCACTACCGGGTCGACCCGCTGCTCATCCGCACGGGCGATCCGCTCGGTCTCTTCGAGGCGGCCGCCACGGTCGGCAAGGCCACGGCCGTGACGGTCTATCCGCGGGTCGATCCGCTGCCCGGTTGGCGCCTCCCACCGAGCTATCTCGAGGGCAGCCGATCAAGCCCTGAGCGGACCCACCAGGCGACCCCGCTGGTGACCTCGATCCGGCCCTATCTCCCCGGTGACGCCTACAACCGCATCCACTGGAAGAGCACCGCGCGCCAGGGGGAGCTGCAGGTGAAGGAGTTCGACCTGGAGCAGACGGCCGACCTGTGGCTCTTCCTGGACCTGCAGGCCGCCGTCCAGACCGGCACCGGCGACGAGTCGACGCTCGAGGCGGGCGTCCGCGTGGCCGCCTCGCTGGCCTCGCACGCGCTGCTGGAGAACCGGGCGGTCGGCCTCACCGCGTCGGCGCACCGCACGACGGTCCTGCCGGCCGACCGGGGCGCGCGCCAGCACCAGAAGGTGATGGGCCTGCTGGCGGCGGTCGCGGCGGACGGCACGGAACCGCTGGTGGAGAGCCTGGTGCAGGGCCTGCCGCGGTTGCGCCGCGGCATGACGGCCGTGGTGATCACCCCGTCCCTGGCTCGCGAGTGGGTCAGGCCGCTCGCGTCGCTGCGGGCACGCGGCATCCGGGCGACCGCCTGCCTGCTCGATCCGATGGCCTACGCCGCCTACCGCCGGCCGGCTGTGGGCGGCCCGGCCCCGGCGGCCGCCGACGATGACAAGCGCGCGCTGCGCGCGCTGCAGCATGCCCTAGCCGAGCACGACATCCGCATCTTCCCGGTCACGCCCGGTCGTGCCCTGGGCGAGGTGATGGTCGATACGCGGCCCGACGGCGTGGCGGTCGGGCGATGAGCGCGACGGCGCTCCCCCGTGCGGACGAGTTCGAGGGACCCGCCTGGTTGCGCGGCCCGGCCGAGGGCTGGCTCGCGCTGCTCAGCTTCGCGATCATGGTGGCCGTCGTCGCGATGGCCATCGACGACGCACACTGGGCCGGCTTCGTGGCCAGCGGGCCGAGCCAGACGGGCTTCCTGCTGCCGATCATGGCGCTGGCTGCGCTGTGGGGCTTCGTGAGTGCCAAGCTGGGCTGGCCGGCGCTGGTCGCCGACGTCGCCGGGGCCGTCCTGGGCACGGTCCTCCTGCTGGTCGCGGTGGCGGGGGTGGTCTCGCCCGTGGGCGATCTGGGGACCCGCCTGACGGCCCTCGCCGACTCGGTCTACTTCTTCTACCACGACCTGGTCGTCGATGGCGTGCGGTCGGCCCAGACGTCGGTCTTCCTGCTGGTGCTCGGCGCGGTGCTCTGGACGGCGGCGCAGCTGGCGGCGTTCAGCCTGTTCCGCCGGCATCGCGGCATGAGTGCCGTGGGCCTCCTCGGCGTGGCCCTGTTCGTCGAGCTGGCCGTCTCCGCCCAGGATCAGTACCGCTACCTGGTCGTCTTCGCGGTGGCGGCGCTGGTGCTGCTGATGCGCCTCAACCTGCTCGACCAGCGAGCGGGCTGGCTGCGCCGCGGCATCGGCGACCACGGCGCCGTGACGAACCTGTACACGCGCAGCGGGGTGACCTTCATCGCGGTCGCCCTGGTGGGGTCGCTGGCGCTGACCGCGGGCGCCAGCTCGGCGCCCCTGGCGGGCGTGCTGGACCAGCCGGCCCTGCGCGACCAGCTGGTGAACCTGGGAGAACAGCTCAACACGGTCGTGGGCGGCGTGGTCGGCAACGCCAGGGGGCCCAACGGGCTGTTCGCATCGTCCTCGACGATCACCGGTCTGTGGGTGTCGTCCCCGTCCATCGTCTTCGACGCCTCCACGACCACAGGCGTGGGGTACTACTGGCGCGGCGCGACCTACGACACGTTCGACGGCACGACCTGGAAGCAGTCCGACCGCACCAACGGCGGCCAGGTCGCGGCCGGCGCGCCGATCCTGGCCGCGACCGCTGACCAGCTCCCGCCGGGGATCACGCGAACCACCGTCGTCACCACCATCACCGACGTCAACCTCGGCACCTCGACCGTGCTGGCGCCGGAGGAACCGACCAGCGTCGACCAGGCCGTGACCGTGTACACCAACGGCCAGAGCGGCGTCCTCGACACGGCCGAGCTGGCCGCCGGGCTCGGCTCCGGGGGTGTGTATCACGTGACGTCAGCGGTGCTGCCCACGGGCCACGCCAAGGGCGCCCCGACGCAGGCGCAGCTGGCCGCTGCCGGGACCGTCTACACCGACACGCTGGCACCCTATCTGGTCTACCAGGGTGCCGTCGCAGCGGAGACCCAGCACGTCACCGCCGATATCGTCGCAGCCCTGCCCGCCGCCCAGCGCGATCCGTACCACATCGCGCAGGCCATCCAGGACTACTTCCTCGACCAGAGCAACGGGTTCCACTACGCGACTGATGTGCGCGGTGAGTGCCCCGCCGGTGACATCGTGGACTGCTTCCTGGTCCATCGATCAGGCTACTGCGAGTTCTTCGCCACGGCCATGGTGATGATGCTGCGCACGCAGGGCATCCCGGCGCGCTATGTCAAGGGTTACCTGCCCGGCCAGGCGCTGGCCGACGGGAGCTTCCAGGTCGCCGCCAGAGCCGCCCACGCCTGGGCGGAGGCATACTTCCCGGGCTACGGCTGGATCGCCTTCGACCCGACGCCGAGTAAGCAGGCCGATCTGGGCCAGGCGGCCACGGCGT
>JBIOID010000090.1:0-7284 GCA_044449585.1 Candidatus Limnocylindrales bacterium | reverse complement strand
GTGCAGGCCCAGGCGCGTGCGGATCGGCTCGTCTTCGATCTCTCGCGCCGGGAGCTCGATGCGCGGCGAGACACGGCTGAACAGGAGCGCCAGCGCAACGCCGACGACGGCATAGCCGGCGATCACCAGGCGGTACGCGTCAGATGGGCCGGCGCCCGCGCCGATCGCCAGCTGCGCGATGGCGCCGCCGGTCAGCGCCCCGAGCGCCGTGGCCAACGAGCCGGCTAGTTGGTAGCGCGCGAAGACCGCCGTCCGCTGCCGGTCGCCCACGAGCTGTGACAGGGCCGTCTGCTCGACCGCGAGGAACGGCCCGACCTCGTTGCCGCTGGGGCTGATCACGCCGATCGTCGCAGCCACCGCTATCACGGCGTACACGGGCGTGGCCACGAACGCGAGACCGGCGGCCAGCATCAAGGCGGCCCCCGCCAGGAGCACGCGCCGGCGGCCGAGCCGGTCGGCGTGGGTGGTCAGCCACAGCGAGATCGCCGCGTCGCCGAGAAGGGTGAGCGTCAGGAGTAGGCCGGTCGCCCCGCCGGAAAGACCGAGCGAGGTCAGATACAGCACCAGCACGACGGACAGCAGGCCGTATCCGAACAACCGCAGGCTGCGGGTCGCGAAGAGCAGCAGAACGTCGCGATCCGCACCCCAAGGCCGCACGGGGTGAGCGGCCGGTCGTCCCGCGGTCACGTCGCGGTGGTCTGCTGGCGTGCCCAGGCGTATAGCGCGTCATAGACGGGCAATTCGAGTGCCAGTTGCCGCTGGTCATCGACGTCGAGCAGGGCGAAGCCATCCGCGATGGCCAGCAGGCCCGCCGACTGCGGAGTCGCGTCGAGGTCCGCCACGACGTCGGCGCCATGGATGACCCGGGCCATCAGGGCGAGGGCCGGATCGGTGCCGAGGCCATGCTCCTCGACCAGGACCTCGAAGGTACACAGCCCGCCGCGGTGCGTGAATTGTGCGCCTGAAGCGTCGAAGCTGATCGCCCCCGTCCGCTCGGCGTAGGGCAGGACCTCGGCTCCGTGCACATACACGATCTCGGCGGACGGGTCGATGTACGTGCGAATCAGCCAGGGACAGGCGATGCGGTCGGTCTTGGGATGCTCACGGGTGACCCACTTCATGGCGGACCTTCCTTTCCGGAATCGTGGCACACCGTGAGGACGTTCTCATCGCTCATGTCTCCGGACGTGGGGCAGCCTCATCGTCCCAGCTGGGCGCATCCCTAAGGGCGGCGCGCTCGTGGCTGGGCGCCTGGCTCCACCGTCTGTCCGTGGTGTGCATCGACACCATGCGGTCACGGTGTCGTGAGTGGGGGGCCGACTCGCGGATCGGGACGAACGGCACTTCCCTTGGTGGCTGACTCTGGCCTAGGGTGCCGACATGGGCGACCAGGGGAGCGCCATTCGTGTCAGTGGGCTCGTCAAGGCCTACGGGCCCGTGCGCGCCGTTGACGGCCTCGATCTCGACGTGCCGCAGGGGGTCGTCTTCGGCTTCCTCGGCCCGAACGGTGCCGGCAAGACCACCACGATGCGCGTGCTCACCGGCCTCATCCGCCCCGATGCCGGCCGGGTGGAACTCTTCGGCCAGCCCCTGCGCTGGCTCGATCGGAAGCCCTTGTTTGCGGTCGGCGCGCTGATCGAGTCGCCCGCCTTCTACCCGTACCTCTCGGGGCGCGACAATCTGCGCGTGCTGACCGGCGTGGGCGCGGCCCCCCGACCGGGGCGGGTCGCGACCGTCCTCGAGCAGGTCGACCTCGTCGATCGCGCCGGGGATCGCTACGAGACGTACTCCCTGGGCATGAAGCAGCGGCTGGGCATCGCGGCGGCCCTCCTCAACGACCCGCCGTTGCTGCTCCTCGACGAGCCGGCGAACGGATTGGACCCGGCCGGCATCGTGGCCATGCGGGCGCTGCTGCAGGGACTGGCCGCGGCCGGCAAGACGGTCTTCGTGTCGTCGCACATCCTGCCCGAGATCCAGCAGATGGCCGACGAGGTGGCGATCATCGCGCGCGGTCGGCTCGTCCGTGCCGGCCGGCTCGATCAGCTCCTGGGCGATGCCGGCGAGGTGCGCATCCACGTCGATCCGCAGGCGGTCGCCCGCGCCGCCGAGGTCCTCGGTCACCTGGTGCCCGATGTCCATCCCAACGGCCACGGCCCGGGCTGGCTGTCCATGGCGGCCGCCCCGGCCCGCGCCCCTGAGCTCAATCGAGCGCTCGTCGGGGCGGGTGTGGATGTCTCGGGTCTCGAGGTCGGGAGCGATCTCGAGGGCCTCTTCCTGTCCCTGACGGAGGGCGTGTGATGCGCCTGGTTCGCGCGTCGCTGCTCAAGCTCGTCCATCGCCCCGCGACCATGCGCACGTTCCTGCTGCTGGTCGGCCTGTTGGCCCTCATCTACGTCGCTCTCGGGCTCTCCGCGAGGGCGGCCGCGAGCGCGTCGTCGCAGAGCACCATCGCGGGCATGCTCACGTTCCCCGATGCCCTGCGCCAGCTGGCCAGCATGCTGCTCATCTTCGGCGGCTTCGCCGGCGCGGCACACGCCGGCATGATGGCGGGCTCGGAATGGACGTGGAGCACCTTCCGCGCCGCGCTCACGCGCGGCGAGTCGCGCGTCCACTACCTCATCGGCCTATTCCTGGCCATCGGGCTGGTGGCCCTCATCGCCTGGGTCGTCCTGTGCCTGCTCGGCGTCGGTCTCATCGTCGTCGCGGCGGGGCTGGGCGGGCTGCCGGCCAGCGACCCGCTGGCCGCGTCCACGGGCGGTCAGCTCGTACTGGTGGTCGCGAGCGGCGGCTGGGCGGTGCTCATGGAGGTGGCGATCGGGTTCGCCGCCGCCTTCATCGCGCGCAGCCAGGTGGCCGGGGTCGCGACGATCGCCGGCCTGTTCTTCGTCGAGCGGTTCGCTGAACTCGTGCTGCCCGCCGATGCCCTGCGCTTCGCCCCGATCACCGCCGCGACCAACCTCGTGGCGGATGTCGGTAAGACCGGGCTCGAGGCTGGCCTCGGGCTGGCGTTCGTGGTCACGAGCCTCTATCTCGTCGGCGCGATCACCCTCGGTGCCCTCGCCGCTCGGCGCGCCCAGGTGACATAGGCCCGACGGGGCCCTCGGCGCCTCGCGAACCGAACCGCGGCGTCACGAGCTGGACCCGCCACGACCGCACGCGGCTCCGTCGGTGTAACGGGAGGCCATGCGACCGCGGGTCCGGCACCCGGTGATCAACACCATCCCCTCATCGTGATGTGGGCCACTTCCGACCGACGTCCTAGACGGGCGGGCGTAGGCTGGGCGCATGCAGCTGCTGAAGGCGACGGCGCCCCCTCGCGGGTCGGCGTTGGCGCTGGTTGTTGGTACTCGCGCACCTGCTCTTGCTGATCGTCGTGCCGCGCCACCTCCGCAAGGGGCGCCCGCCTGAGGTAGAGCCGGACGGAGAGCCATAGGCGATGAACGTGGGGGCGATCCCCTGGCGGATGGTGCTGCTCGGGGTGCTGCTGCTGGTGCTGCCGGGCTTGGTCATCATCTACATGGACCAAAGCGCGGCGATCTGATCCTTTCGACGCTCCCGCCCGCGCCATAGATAGGAAGCGGCCCGCCAGCGCCGATACTGACGGGCCGCAGGGAGGAACACAGGGCGGCGAGGCTGGGTGATCGTCGCGCAACATCGGCGCCGACCGATCCACGACCCGTCGGCAAGGGGCCACCGCATGACCAGCGTCCCTCCGTGCGGGCCGTTCGACACCCAGCCTCCGCGCCGGCCAGTGTCGCGGTGTGGCTGCCTTGAGCACGCCTGCCGTTCGGCCCGAATCGACGGGACCCTCGGCCCGCGCCTGAGGATGGCCGCCGACAGTAAGGTGCAATCTGGCGCGGCGCCCGGCTTTCCCCCACTGGCGTCGAGCTAACCACCTGATGATCAGCGATCCCGGCCGCTGCCGCGGTACGAACTGCTCGGCGGGCCGTCGACCGCCGCATGTGAGGGTTGCCGCATGCCATCCGTCCCATTCCCCTCGACCGCCGCGATGGGTCCGGACGATCCAGCACTCAAGCCATCCCTGCGGGCCGTCTGGGACGCCCAAGCGGCCGGGTACGACACGTCACCTGGCCACGGCGTGATCGGCCAATCGGTCGAGCGGACCTGGTTCCGGCACGTCATGCACTTGCTGGGCGATGCACGCACGGGCCAGGTCCCACCACGCCACGTCCTCGACGTCGGTACGGGCACCGGGGCGATGGCGCTGTTCGCCGCCCGTCTTGGCCACCGGGTTACGGCCATCGACCTCGCGCCGGCGATGCTGGCACAGGGCGTCGAGCGGGCACGTCACTTCGGGCTCGCGATCGACTTTGCGGCCGGCGACGCCGAGGTGCCGCAGTTCGCCAGCGCCTCATTCGACGTGGTGATGTCGCGCCACGTGCTCTGGACGCTACCCCACCCGGCGGCCGCGGCCACGCGTTGGGCGGACCTCGTCGTGCCGGGTGGTCTGGTCGCGGTGTTCGATATCTACCATCCGCGGCTGCCGCTGCCTCGGCGTGTCGTGGGCGTCCTCGCCGAGCGGATCGACCGGGCGGGTCGCCGGCAGTCCGGCGGCCACCACTACTCCGCCCAGCAGCGAGCCGCGCTCCCGTTGGCCGTCCAGCGCGACCCATCCGCGGGCGACCGGGTGCTGCACGAGGCGGGGCTCGTCGACGTCACGGTCGTGCGGTTGCGCGACATCGATGCCGCGGAATGGGACCTCCTCCGTCCGCTTCAGCGCTTCGGGCGGCCGTGGCGACGCTACCTCGCCACGGGGCGCCGAGCCGCTGGTTAGCGAGGCAGGACGCTGTCCGGGCGCAGTGGCCTGGCGCAGGAGAGAGGCCCCGACGCCGGGCCACAGTGAGGTTACGCCGCGCCCGGGGCATCGGACAGGCTGCGACGGACCGATACTGCGTGGCATGGCGCGGCTCAGTTGCCGCGGTGGGAGGTCGGAGATGGACGAACACCCCGAAACTACGGGGCCAGGCGAGTCCCCATCCCCGCCTGCTCCTGAGCTCGCCCCTGTTCCGGCGGTTGCGGCTCCAACACCACTCGCGCCCGGTTCACTGGCCAGCCAAGGCGAGGCCGAGGCGGCCCGCGCTGCCGCCCGCGGCCAGGCCCTGCGCCAGCTTGGGCTGAGCGACCCGCCGCCTCTCACGGTCATCCGGACCTACCGCGGTCGGCAGCAGCAGGATGCTAGCGGCGCGTTCCAGCGCGACGCCGCGCTGTTCTCGGCCCTGGGTACCAGGTATCGGCGCAGTCGTGGGCGCATGGCCAGTACGGGTGCGGCGCCTTCCTCGTTGCGTTAATCCTGTTCGTGGTCCTGATCGGCATCCTGGTGTTCCTGTATATGCTGTTCGTCAAACCAGCAGGCACGCTCACCGTCGCCTACACGTTGCGCTGACGCAGCAGGGCCCCGTCGCCCCGCCTCGTGACCGGCAGACCGGCCAACTGCTGGCGGGAAGCGGAGTGGGGCCAGGGTGAGGCTACCGGGCGGCGCTGAGTTGTGGATGACACCTCCGCATAGGACGCGCCACCCTCCCGCGTGACCTTCGGCACTTGGCGATGGGCCGCCCTAGCGCCTACCTTGCAGGTCGGGTCCAGCTGGCCTCTAGCGCGCTCGCGGCGCAGCACCGAGGACGGGACCATACCGGGAGGTGGACGATGAACCAGTTGAGGAGTCCCGACCAGGTCGACCCGCGGTACCAAGGGTTGTTCCGCATCGGCGGGGTCGCCTTCATGCTGGTCGGCACCTGCTACACCGTCTGCCTGTGGCTCACCCTCATCATCCCGGCGAGTTCCGGTGACGCGGCCTCGTACCTGCACGCCACGAGCGCCAACCTCGGCCCGGTCGCCGCGCTGTGGGCGGTGTATCTCGTCTCTGACCTGCTGCTCGTGCCGGGTCTAATCGCGCTCTTCCTCGTGCTGCGCGACGCGAGTCGTGCCCTTGTGCTGGTCGGCACGGCTCTGGTCGCCGCCTACATCGCCTTCGACATGGGCATCACCGAAACGAACTGGCTGGCCCTGGCCAGCCTCTCACAGGGCTATGCGGCAGCCTCGCCTGTGGCGCAGGCGGCGTACGTGGCGGCTGCCCAGTACGCGCTGGCCCTGGTGCCGTTCGTAAACGCCTTGAGCTTCGCGGTGTCGGGCGCCGGGTTCCTGCTCATCTCGGTGGCCATGTTGCACAGCGCCTTCCGCCGGCGGACGGCCGCCTTTGGCGTCCTGACGATGCTCGTGGCGCTCGTGGCCGGGATGAGCTGGTTCGTGCCCGCGCTCAGCTGGGTCATCCTTCTCACGTTGGTGATGTTCGCCGTCTGGTGCGTGGCCGTCGGCACCCAGATTCGCCGGCTCGGGGTCCGAATCACCGGGGCTCCGGAGACGACCGATCGTCGCCCGCAGCCGCTTCCGCGACCGAGCGCGTCGCCAGTACACTGAACGGGATCGGAACCATGCAGCCGGGCGCCAAGTAGCTCGACCCCGTGCTTTCGGCTGGGCGATCCCCGCGGGCTCCCGCACCTGGCACTGCTACGGCGTCGACGGCTGGAGCCTGTGCCGCCGCTCGTCGCCCGCCCTGGCGCACCTCTACGCGCTGCCCGGGTCGCCCGTCTGGGGGGCCTATCGGAAGATGGACGCGGCACGACAAGCCCTGGCCGATCGACCTCATGACGTCCTAGACAGCCGGGCGTAGGCTGCGCCCCATGGAGCAGATCCGCTGGCGCCTGGTGCTTGCCGGGCTGCTGCTGTGGGTGGTGCTGGCGCGGGCTACTCCTTCCTTGAGCACCAGAGCCTGGGGCCGAACTCACGGCCCGTCGTGTTGCCACCTGGGGTGAGCACGGCGCCGTAGAAGCGGGCCGCCTAGGGAGGTTGCGCACCCCTCGCCGGACGTCCAGGGCGGTGCTACGGTGGTCAGCCCCGTCGACGCAGTCCAGCATGGCCGCGCTGCGACGGGCGATGGGCACCGTGCCGCACGCTGGGCTTGATGGGCGGGCGTAGGCGGCGCGCCTGATCGTCGCGTGGTCGGGCGCGCGGCCGAAGCCGCTCAAATCGACCGCCGCTCGCGCGGAGGCCGTGCCGGCGGAGCGCGACCGCCGGGTGGGCCAGGCTGCCGGCTCGGCGTCGCGAGCGCGGCCTCAGATGCCGGCCGGCTCGTTGATCTGCAGCGACCCGCCCCGGCTCACGAACGGATGATCCGCCAGCAGGTCGGCCACGTCCTGCGCGCTCGCCGCCTCGATGACGGACCACCCGAGGACGGGACCTTCCGCTGGCCCGCCCACCGTGCGACGG
>JBIOID010000089.1:0-7356 GCA_044449585.1 Candidatus Limnocylindrales bacterium | reverse complement strand
GCATGTGCGCCCCGCAGATCGGTCGCCTGGCCGGCGTGGACGTGCCGCTGATCCCGATGGCGCACCAGTACCTGCTGACCAAGCCGCTGGCCGGCGTCACGTCCGACCTGCCGACCATGCGCGACCCCGACAACCTGGTCTACTTCCGCGAAGAGGTCGGCGGCTTGTGCATGGGCGGTTACGAACGGGACCCGGCCCCGTGGGCGCTCGATGGCGTGCCGGCCGACTTCAACGGCCGCCTGCTGCCGCCCGACTGGCCGCGCTTCGGGCCGATCATGGAAGGCGCCGTGCGGCGCGTGCCGGTCATGGCCGATGCGGAGGTGACGCGCCTGATCAACGGTCCGGAGGCGTTCACGCCGGACAACGAATTCATCCTGGGCGAGTCCGCCGTCCGCGGCTTCTTCGTCGCCGCCGGCTTCTGCGCCCACGGCATCGCCGGCGCGGGCGGTGTCGGTCAGCAGGTCGCGCGCTGGATCGCCGACGGGGAGCCGGATCTGGACCTGTGGAAGATGGATATCCGCCGCTTCGGCCCGCAGTACCGCAGCCAGGCCTACACGCTGGCCCGGACGTACGAGAACTACGCCACCTACTACGACATCCACTATCCCAACGAAGAGCGCCTGGCCGGGCGCCCGCTGCGCCTGTCACCCGCCTACGACGAGCTCGTGACCCTGGGCGCGGTCTTCGGCGAGAAGTCGGGCTGGGAGCGGCCCAACTGGTTCACCGCCAACGAGGACGGCGCGGGCGTGGCGCAGCGGGCTGATCTGGCAGCGCAGCGCCCCCATGGCTGGGCCGGCGAGCATTGGTCGACGGCCATCGGCGCCGAGGCGCTGGCCTGTCGCCAGCGCGCGGCTCTCTTCGACGAGAGCAGCTTTGCCAAGCTCGAGGTGGCCGGGGCGGGAGCCGTGACCTTCCTCCAGCAGCTGTGCGCCAACGATGTCGACCGCGCCGTCGGCAGCGTCACGTATACGCAGATGCTCAACCGGCGCGGCGGCATCGAGTGCGACTTCACGGTCACGCGCTGGAGCGATGAGCGCTTCCTGATCGTGACCGGGACCGCCTTCGGGAACCACGACCTGGCCTGGATCCGCGCCCATGCGCCGGATGACGGATCGATCCAGGTGCGCGACCTGACCGCGGCGCGAGCCTGCCTGGGGCTGTGGGGTCCCCGGGCGCGCGACATCCTGGCGCCGCTCTCCCGCGACGACCTGAGCGACGGTGGGTTCCCCTACCTGACCGCGCGCGAGATCACCGTCGGCAACGTCCCCCTGCTCGCCCTGCGGGTCACCTACGTGGGCGAGCTGGGCTGGGAGCTGTATCCCCCGACGGAGTACGGCCGCACCCTGTGGCGCGCGCTCTGGGCGGCCGGCCAGGACCACGGGCTGGTCGCTGGTGGCTACCGGGCCATCGACGCCCTGCGCCTGGAGAAGGGCTATCGCGTGTGGTCCAGCGACATCACCCCGGAGGAGACGCCCTACATGGCCGGGCTGGGTTTCGCCGTCCGCCTCGGCAAGTCGACCGAGTTCATCGGGCAGGCGGCACTCAGGGCGGCGCGGGAGGCCGGTCCCCCGGCCAGGCGTCTGCGGTGCCTGGTCCTGGACGATCCGCGCGCGGTGGCGCTGGGCAACGAACCGGTGCGGGTCGATGGCCGCATCGTGGGGCGCGTCACCTCGGGCGGCTTCGGCTACGCCGTCGAGCGCAGTATCGCGTACGCCTACCTGCCGGACGACCGGAGCGCGGAGGGGACGCGCGTGGAGGTCGACGTCTTCGGCACGTGGGTCGGGGGGGTCATCGCGCGCGAGCCGCTGTATGACCCTGCCGGCGCCCGGATCCGAGCGTGAGCGACCCGGCGCCCATGTTCGGCGCGGCGTGGAGCGCGGGGCGGCGGCGGGGTACCGAGGCCGAGCTGCGCGGCTGGCTGGAGCTGGCGCAGGCCATGTGCGACGAGGCCGATCAGGCGGCCCTGGCCGGCTTCAGGCGGGAGCTGGAGATCAGCACCAAGCCCGATCGCACCCTGGTCACGCACGTCGACCAGGCCATCGAGCGGCGCATCCGCGAGCGCATCCTGACCGCTCACCCCGATCACGGCCTGATCGGCGAGGAGGAAGGGGAGGCCCACGCCGACGCGTCCGTGCTGTGGTACGTCGACCCGATCGACGGCACCCACAACTTCATCCGCGGGATCCCGCTCTTCGGCACCCTGCTGGGCATCGCCCGGGACGGCGAGATGCAGGTCGGCGTGATCTCGGCGCCGGCCCTGCGCCAGCGCTGGTACGCCTGGCGCGGCGGCGGGGCCTGGGTCATCGGCTCGGCCGGGGCACCGTCGACGGCGCCGCGCCGCCTCCACGTGTCGGCGATCGCCCGGCTCGCCGAGGCCCAGCTGGTCTACAGCTCGGCGACCGATATCGAGCCGGAGGCGCCCGGCTTCCGCACCCTCATGGCGCGGGCCTGGCGCGACCGGGGGTTCGGCGACTTCTGGGGCTATGCCCTCGTCGCCGAAGGGGCGGCCGAGGCGATGATCGAGGTGGGCATGCACGCCTGGGACCTGGCCGGACCCCTCGTCATGCTCGAAGAGGCCGGCGCGCTGGTGACCGACTTCGAGGGCGTACGCGCCTTCGAGCACCCGACCATGCTCGCCTCCAACGGGCTGCTGCACGCGGAACTGCTCGCGGGCCTGCGCCCCTGACCGCGGATCTCGTGGGTCGGCCGGCGCCACGCTTCGAGATTCGCGCAGAACACCCCTTGCGTCGACGCACCACCCTTGCCTAGACTGCCCAGCCTACCCGGCGCCAGGCGGTGTCCGGGCGTGCCGCGCGACATCTTCGGCCGAGCCGGTCCTGCCTGAGCGCAGGGCCATCAGGAGGATGACTCGTGACGACGAACATCAGTCCGACGCAGACTGATCAGGCCGCCCAGGATGACGCGCATCTGCGATCACTGGGCATCAGCCCGCAGCTCAAGCGGTCGCTCGGCTTCCTGTCCAACTTCGCGGTCGCGTTCAGCTACATCTCGGTCTCCACCGGCACGTACACCCTGATCGGCCTGGGCCTGTTCGTGGGCGGCCCGCCCTTCTTCTGGTCGTGGCCGCTGGTCGTGTTCGGCCAGCTGTTCGTGGCCGTGAACTTCGCCGAGCTGGCCAGCCACTTCCCCGTCGCGGGCTCCATCTACCAGTGGTCGAAGCGTCTTTCCCACCGGACGCTGGGCTGGTTCACGGGCTGGTTCTACTTCTGGGCGGGCGTGATCACCGTCACGGCCGTGGCGGCCACCGTCCCGCTCGTGCTGTCCTCCATCCTGGGCGTCGACGGGACGCAGACCTACGGCCCGTTCACCTGGAGCGTCTGGGTGGCGCTCGTCATCCTGGTCATCACCACGATCATCAACGCCTTTGGCGTCCGCCTGCTGTCGATCATCAACAACATCGGCGTGGCGGCCGAGATCGTGGGCATGCTCGTGTTCGGCCTGATCCTGCTCATCTTCTACAACCACCAGCCGCTCTCGGTGCTGACCGACACGTTCGGCACGGAGAGCCAGACCAGCGGCAACTATCTGCCCGTCTTCGCCATCGCCGCCTTCATGTCGCTCTTCGTGGTGTACGGCTTCGACACGGCGGGCACGTTCGGCGAGGAGACCGTGGGCGCCAGCCGCCATGCGCCGCGCGGCATCCTCTCCGCGATCCTGCTGTCGGGCTTCATCGGGGCCATCTTCCTGCTGGCCGTCATCCTGGCCACGCCCGACATCCAGGCCGAGATGACCGCGGCGTCCAAGGGCGCATCACCCATCGCCGACGCGATCGTGGGTAGCATGGGCACCTTCCTGGGTAACATCTACCTGTCGGTCATCCTGGCCGCCGTGTTCGTGTGCACGCTCGCCATCCAGGGCGCCACCACCCGCCTGATGTTCTCGATGGGGCGTGACGGCCGCCTGCCCTTTGGCGGCTTGTGGGGCCACGTCAGCCCGTCCTTCAAGACGCCAGCCAACTCGGCCGTCGCGGTGGGCATCCTGGCGGCCATCCCGCTGGTCGTCAGCAGCAGCGCCGGGGTCATCGCCATCGCGGCCACTGGCACCATCTACCTGAGCTACTTCCTGTGCAACCTGGGCGTCCTCGTGGCGCGTACCCGGGGCTGGCCGCGTACCCGCTCGGCGTTCAACCTCGGGGGTTGGGGCCTCGTCATCAACGTCATCGGCCTGATCTACGGCGGCATCATGCTCATCAACTTCGCCCTCTGGCAGAACCCGGCCTTCGGCGACTGGGGCACCGCTCTGCGCGCCAACACCAACCCGACCATCGATACGCTCTCGATCTTCGGGGTCTCCCTGTCCGGGCTGCCGCAGCTGCCGCTGTTCGAGACATTCCTGGCGATCGTCCTCGTCGTCGGCATCGCCTACTACGCCGTGGCCCTGCGCGGCCGGGTCGACACGGCGCCCGCGGCGGATTTCGCCACCGGCGAGGCGGCCATCGCCTAGGACCGCACGCGAAGGCCGCTCGATGGCGGAGGAGCCGCTGACCGGGGAGCTCAACGCGACCCTGGTGGGCGTGCTCCAGCGCGTGCCCGAGCTGGCCGGCCGACAGCTCATCCTGACGCCGCTCTCCGGCGGCATCACCAACCGCAACTATCGCGTCGACGCCGATGGCGGCCTGGCTGCCGAGGGTGACACGTTCGTGCTCAGGATGGGTGGCAACGACACGCACCTGCTGGGCATCAGCCGGGAGGTCGAGCACGCGGCCACGGTCATGGCTGCCGGTGTCGGCGTGGGCCCGGAGGTGACCGCCTACATCCGACCGGAGGGCTACCTGGTGACCCGCTTCATCGTGGGCGGGCCGATCAGCGATGCCGCGGTCCACGAGGTCGCCACGATCCGGCGTGTGGCCGACTCGATGCGGCGCATCCATGACGGCCCGGCCATCCCGGGCATCTTCGTGCCCTACCGCATCGGCGAGGCGTATCGCGCGCTGGCCGCCTCGCGCGGGGTGACCATCCCCGCCGTCTACGATCGGGCGGAGGCGACCGTGCGGCGCGTGGAACAGGCGTGCGTGGCCTCGCCGCTGACGATGCAGCCCTGCCACAACGACCTGCTCAACGCCAACTTCATCGATGACGGCACGCGCATCCGCATCGTCGACTGGGAGTACGCGGGCATGGGCGACCCCTTCTTCGACCTGGGCAACTTCTCCGTCAACCACGGCCTGACACCGGACGAGGACGAGGTCCTGCTGCACGCCTACGAGGGCGATGTGCGGCCGGCGCGCCTCGGCCGTCTGATCCTCATGCGTGTCGTCTCCGACTTTCGCGAGGCGACGTGGGGGGTGCTCCAGCAGGCCATCAGCACGCTTGACGTCGACTTCCACGCCTATGCCCTCAAACACTTCGAGCGCCTCCTCGCGAACGCTGCCGCGGATCGCTTCGCGCGGGCACTGGCCGAGGTGGCCGCCGCCGGCCCAAGCTGAGGCCAGGCGGGCGAGCGGGCCCCTGAACGGCCGCCAGAGCCGACGCTCGGCGCCCCTGTGCTACGCTCGGTCGCCGTGACCGCAACGCTCGAGCCACCGGCCGACACGATCGCGTCGCTGGATCGGGACGCCGTTCCCGCGTCGCTCGTCCTGCGCGACGTGAGCATGGTCTACCCCAACGGCAAGCGCGCCCTGGCCGACGTCGACCTGGTCGTGCCGCGCGGCGACTTCGCCTTCCTGGTCGGTCCGTCGGGCGCCGGCAAGACGACGCTCATCAAGCTCCTCATCCGCGACGAGGTGGCCACCAGCGGCGTGGTGCTGCTGTCGGGCCACGACCTGGCCCGCCTGCCCCGGCGCCAGGTGCCGCTCATCCGGCGTCGCATCGGCATCGTCTTCCAGGATTTCAAGCTGTTGCCGAGCAAGACCGTGCGCGAGAACGTGGCCTTCGCGTTGGAGGTGACCGGGACGCCACGGCAGCAAGCGGCGCCGGGCGTCGAGCGCGTCCTGGCCCTCGTGGGCCTGACCGGCCAGGCGGAGCAGCGCCCCTCCCAGCTGTCGGGCGGTGAGCAGCAGCGCACAGCCATCGCGCGGGCCATGGTCCACGACCCCGAGCTCATCATCGCCGATGAGCCCACGGGCAACCTGGACCCGCTCATCAGCTGGGAGATCCTGCAGCTCCTGCTGCGCATCAATGAGCTGGGCACCACGGTCGTCATGGCGACCCACAATGCGGAGGTCGTGACGGCGTTGCGCCGCCGGGTCGTGGCCCTCGAGGAAGGCCGTGTCGTGCGGGACGAGGTCGGCGGCTATCACCCGGAGTACTGAGCCTCCCGTGACCGGTCGGGGTGCGTCGTGCTGACGTTCGCCGCGTTCTCCGTCCGCCGCGCCTTCCAGGGCCTGTGGCGCAACCGCGTCATGAGCCTGGCCGCCACGGTGACGATGATGCTCATGCTGCTGCTGCTGGCGGGCCTGCTCATCGTGCTCTCCGGCCTCCAGGCCGGCCTGTCATTCGTCGAGCAGAAGGTGGACGTGCAGGCCTACCTCTTAGACGGCGTCCCGCCCGACCGCGTCGACGCCCTCATCGCCCAGGTCAAGGCGCTGCCCGAGGTCGCCGCCGTCACCTATACGACCAAGGAACAGGCCCTGGCCGACTGGCAGGCGACCCTGCGCGCCCGCGGCCAGCAGGACCTCACGGCCGTCACCGGCACGAACCCCATCCCGGCCAGCATCAACGTCAAGCTCAGGGAGCCGGGTGTGTACGGCACGGTCGTGGATGTGCTGAAGGCGTCGACCGCGGTCGTCCAGCGCGTGGACGAGACACAGCAGGTCGTGGACGCCCTGATCACGATCACCAACGTCCTGCGCACGATCGGCGTGATCATGCTCGTGATGGTCGGCCTGACCGTCCTCTTCATCGTCGTCAACACCATCCGCATGGCCGTGATGGCACGTGCCGACGAGATCGAGATCATGCGCCTGGTGGGCGCCTCGGATGCGTTCATCCGCTGGCCCTTCATCTTCGAGGGCCTGTTCGTGGGGCTGTTCGGCGCGGCCATCACGTTGCTCCTGCTGGCGGTGGCCGCGGGGCCCATCAGCCAGTTCACCAACGCCATCGTGGCGCAGGTGCCGGTCGGCTTCGACCAGGCCCTGGGCCTGGAGCTGGTGGCCCTGGTCGTCGGGGCGGGTCTCCTGATGGGCGGCCTGGGGGCCTGGATCTCGGTGCGCAGCTACCTCATCCGCTGACGGGTGCCGCGGCGGGCGAACAGCCCGACCGATCGACGCCGGGCCCTCGCCCCAGGCGTCGATCGTGCACGACCGCGAGGCGCGACTAGACTGTGCCGCCGAACCACTCTGCGATCGTGCCGCGCTCCGCGGTCGATACCACCGCGCAGACCTGACCAGCCGTCCCT
>JBIOID010000088.1:0-7437 GCA_044449585.1 Candidatus Limnocylindrales bacterium | reverse complement strand
GATGGCCTCGTCGAGGCTCGCCGCCAGCTCGTCACTGAGCGCCTTGGTGCGGGCCAGCTCCTGCAGCACCGTCGGTCGCTCGGTCTCCAGGAAGCGGTAGAGGTTGCTCTCGAACTCGCGCACGCGGGGCGTGGGCACGTCGTCCAGGTAGCCCTTGGTGGCGGCGTAGAGGATGGCCACCTGCTTCTCCACGGGCAACGGCTGGTACTGCGGCTGCTTGACCACCTCTGACAGTTTCTCCCCCCGCGTCAGCTGGTCGCGCGTGGCCTTGTCCAGGTCGGAGGCGAACTGGGCGAAGGCGGCCAGCGCGCGGTACTGCGCGAGGTCCAGCTTGAGGGGCGCGGCGATCTTCTTCATGGCCTTGGTCTGGGCCGCCGAGCCGACGCGGCTGACCGAGATGCCCACGTTGAGGGCCGGTCGCTGGCCGGCGTTGAAGAGGTCCGTCTCCAGGAAGAGCTGGCCGTCGGTGATGGAGATGACGTTGGTCGGGATGTAGGCCGACACGTCGCCGGCCTGCGTCTCGATGATGGGCAGGGCGGTCAGCGACCCGCCGCCGTTCGCCGCGTCCAGGCGCGCCGCGCGCTCGAGCAGCCGGCTGTGCAGGTAGAAGACGTCGCCCGGATACGCCTCGCGACCCGGCGGCCGGCGCAGCAGGAGGGACATCTCGCGGTAGGCCCAGGCGTGCTTGGAAAGGTCGTCGTAGACGCACAGGGCGTCCTTGACGAGGCCCTGCCCGGGCAGCTCGACGCCGACCTCCATGACCTCCTCGCCGATCGCCACGCCGGAGTACGGCGCCAGGTACTGCAGCGGGGCAGGATCCTCAGCCCCCGCCACGACCACGATGGTGTGTTCCAGGGCCCCGTACTTCTCGAGCGTGGCCACGATGTTGGCGACCGTCGAGAGCTTCTGGCCGATGGCCACATAGATGCACACCAGGCCCTGGCCCTTCTGGTTGATGATCGTGTCGATGGCCACCGCCGTCTTGCCCGTCTGGCGGTCGCCGATGATCAGCTCGCGCTGGCCGCGACCGATGGGGATCAGCGCGTCGATGGCCTTGATGCCCGTCTGGACGGGCGTGTCCACGGACTGGCGCACGATGACGCCGGGGGCGATGCGCTCGACCGGGCGCGTCCTGGTCGTGCCCAGTGGCCCCTTGTCGTCCAGCGGCCGACCCAGCGGGTCGATCACGCGTCCCAGCAGGCCGTGGCCGACGGGGACTTCCACGACCCGGCCGGTGGTCTTGACCGTGTCGCCTTCCTTGATCGCCGACGCGTCGCCGAGGATGACCGCGCCGACCGTCTCCTCCTCCAGGTTGAGGGCCATGCCAAAGACGTCGCCGGGAAACTCCAGCAGCTCCGAGGCGAGCGCGTCGGCCAGCCCGTAGACCTGGGCGATGCCGTCGCCCACTTCCACCACGGTGCCCACGGAACGCGTCTCGGCGCCGACATCGAAGCCTTCGATGGCGGACTTGATGATGCTGGTGATCTCGTCGGAACGGATGGCCATGTGGATCTCCTAGAGGGCGCCCGAGGCGAGCCGGTGGCGCAGCCGTTCCAGGCGGCCCCGGACGCTCCCGTCGATGAGGCGATCGCCGAGCTGGACCTGGAGGCCGCCCAGCAGACCGGGATCGACCGCCTGGGTGAGCACGACGCGGCCCCCGGCCAGCTGCTCGAGGCGCGTCGTCAGGGCGCTCACCTCGGCCGGCTCCAGGGCCACGGCACTGGTGGCGACGGCGTTGACCACGCCGTCGCGTTGATCGTCCAGGCGGGCGAAGTCGGTGGCCACGTCGGGCAGCAGCTCCGGGCGCCCGCGCCGCAGGAGCAGCAGGACGAGGTTCTGGACCGGCCGCCGGACGCGCGTGGCGAGCACGGCGCGGACGAGCGCCGCGCGGGATTCGACCGCGAGGCCACGGTCGGCCAGGACGGCGGCGATGCGCGGCTCGCCCAGGGCCGCGCTGGCCGTCACGAGATCGGCGCGCCAGGCGGCCACGGCGTCGTCGGCCACCGCCAGCTGGAAGGCAGCCTCCGCATAGCGTCGCGCCGACGTGCCGGGACGGGCCATGACTCAGGCCTGCTGCGCCGGGCCCGTCGGGGCGACCGTGGTCAGGAACTCCTCGACGAGGCGTCGTTCGCGCTCACCGGTGCGCGTCTCGCCGACCACGCGACCGGCCGCCAGCAGGGCCAGATCGGCGATCTGGCCGCGCACCTCGCTGAGCGCCCGCGCTTTCTCCGCGTCGATATCGCCGGCCGCATG
This sequence comes from Candidatus Limnocylindrales bacterium, assembly GCA_044449585.1. Taxonomy (GTDB): domain Bacteria; phylum Chloroflexota; class Limnocylindria; order Limnocylindrales; family CSP1-4; genus DASPUH01. Next base: position 5,184 of record JBIOID010000088.1, on the reverse strand, counting down.
CGCATGGAGCCGCTCGATCTCCTGGCGCGTGGCGCTCAGGTCGTGCTCCCGCACCTCGTCGGCCGCCTTCTGGGCGCGGGCCACGATCTCGTTGGCTTCCCGGCGCGCCACCTGCAGGATGGCCTGTCGCTCGTCCGCCGCGGCCTCCCGTTCGCGACGCGCGATGTCGGCATCCTTGAGGCCCTGCTCGATGCGCTGCCGACGATCGGCCAGCATGCCCGAGATGGGCCGGAAGAAGATCAGCCAGATGATGACCAGGAAGATCGCGAAGTTGAGCCCGCTGACGATGATCCAGAAGAAGTTGATCGTCAGGCCGGCCCCGGCATCGCCGGCGGCCTGCGTCGCGGCCGAGCCCGCGGTCGCGCCCGTGACGGCCAGAAGGGACACCGGTCGGACCTACGCGGTGTGCACGAAGATGGCCAGGAACCCGACCACGATGGCCAGCACGCCAAGGCCTTCGGCAAAGCCGGCGAGGATGATGGCCAGGCCACGGATCTGGCCGGCCGCATCAGGGTTCCGACCGATCGCCGACGCGGACAGGCCGGCCAGGATGCCGATGCCGATGCCGGGTCCGATGACCCCGATGGCCGCGAGGCCGGCGCCGATGTTTTCCATGGTGCGTGCTACCTCCTGGATGCCGGCCGGTGGCCGGTCGTGATGGGGTTCACCCCGGACGCTGGGGCGCCCTAGGCGGCTGGGGATGGGTATGGCGCGGGATCGCCCGGGGAGGTCGCGCCTTCGATCGCGGCGACGCCCTCCTGGGCCAGCTCTCCCTCCTCATGATCGTGGTGCTCGATGGCGATGAGCGTGAACATGAGCGTCAGGACGGCGAAGATCAGGGCCTGGATGAGGTTCAGCATGCCCTCCAGCAGGAACATGGCCAGCGGGATGGCCGTCAGGAAGATGGCCGTCAGGACGCCCAGGGCGACCTCGCCGCCATAGATATTGCCGAAGAGTCGCATCGCCAACGTGATGGGCTTGACGAACTCGAGCAACAGCTCCACGAGGCCCACGTACATGGCCAGGACGCCGGCCCCGACGCCGTGCCGGAACTCGTAGATGGGAAAGAACCGGGCCAGGTTGCCCCGGATGCCATGGGCCCGAAAGCCTTCGAACTCGAAGATCAGGAAGGACACCAGGGCCAATCCGATGGTGATGTTCACGTCGCTGGTCGGCGCGCGCAGCTGGTCGATACGCCCGATGGGTGGGATCAGCCCGCTCCAGTTCATGAACAGGATGTAGACGAAGAACGCGCTGAAGATGGGGATGTAGGGTCGCGCCGCGCTGCCCCCGAGCGACGTGGCGAAGTTGGCCAGGCTCTCGACGACCCATTCGGCGAAGTTCTGCACGCGCCCCGGCAGCGCGGCCCGCCGCCGTCCCAGGAAGAAGCCCACGATCAGCAGCAGACCCGAGATGAGCCACATCGTGAGCATCGTCGACGAGATGCTCGGATGGAACGTGATCACCAGGGCACCGGTGGGCATCGGATTGGCCGGGTCGAGGTCGATGACGACGTTGGGCGGCGGGAACTCGAGCGTCCCGTTGATGAAGCACACGGGATAGGCGCAGGTCTGGCCCGGCTCGCCGCCCCGCGGGAAGGGCGGCAGGACGATGAAGGCCACGGCATCCAGGATCACGACCACCACGACCAGGGCGGCCAGCAGCTTCCACGGGCTGCGCCGCGGCCGGACGGCCGGCTCCTGCGGCGGGCGGACGCTCGTGGCGTCCTCGCTCGTAAGGCTCACTCCCTCTCCCTCGAGATCCGGGACCGGTGCACGCGCGTCATCGATCGTCGTAGGTGGCCAGGAAGCGGGCGATCAAGCGGTACACGCCCGTGGCTCCCACGCCGAAACCCCCCAACAGACCCAGCAAGGCGAAGATGGGCACGGTGTCGAACTGCTTGTCCAGCCAGTAACCCCCAAGCGCACCGGCCAGGGTGGGGACCAGAAAGATCATGCCGATCTCGGAGAAGAGACCGAGATACGCCATGCCGCGACCCTGCTCGATCATGGGCACGCCGACAAAGCGCGCGGAGTATAGCAAATGCGCCCCTGCGCCCGGGCTAGGGCGCGGGATCGACTTGGATCACGCCCGAACCCGGGGCGGAGACGCCGGCCCGAGTCACCACCAGCTGGATCGTGTATTGGCCCGGGGTGTCAAAGGTCTCCATCAGGATCGCCGATGTCGAGGCCAACGTGAACGGGCCTCCGTCGAATGAGATGGTCCAGTCATATGTCGCCTTCGGGCCGTTGTCCACCGGTACCTCGCAGGTCACCGGCGTCCCGACAGGAACGTTCGTCAAGGAACACACGAAGGCCGCGACCGGCGTCGGCGGGGTGGGCGTGGGGCGCGGTTTCGGACGTGGTGTCGGCCGGGGCCTCGGGTGCGGCGTGACCGCACTCTGATGCTGGGGTCCACCGAAGCCGGTGACCGGCGGCGTCGGTGCCGGCGTCGGCGTGGCCGGGATCGGCGTCGCCGTGCTCAGCGGCGGCTGCGCCTCCGGGGCAACGGCTACCGCCACCGGTGTCGGGCGAGGCGGGAGCGAAGGCGTCAGGACGGCGACCACCACGGCCGGCGTGACTGGCGGCGGCCCGGCCGGCAGACGCAGCAGATCGCCGCCCAGGAGCACCAGCGCGACCAGCGCGAACGCGACCAGCGCCGCTGACGCATCGCGCCAGATGCGCCAGCGTGTCTCCGGCGCGACGTTGCCGTTACTCGGCGAAGCGGCGACGGCCCGCCAGCGCGTCGGTACCGAGACCATCGCCGCCTGCTGCATCACGGCCGACTCGCCGGAGTGCCGCTCGCTGGCCGCGCCCACCACGTAACCCGGGCGCGGGCTGGTCGAGGCGGCGCTCGCCGCGGCCGCGCGGTTGCCGGCCCATGGCACGAGGGCCGACGAGATGGACCGCGGTCGCGCCTGAAGGGACGGCGCCGGAGGCGGCGAGGACTGCGCGACGGGCACCCCCGCGGCGGCCGGTGCGGTCACCACGGGATCCGGCCCGGAGGCGGCCCATGGCGCCCCGCCGCCGAGGCGGGCCAGCCTGGCCGCGACGCGCGGGCTCGCTTCGGCGACCAGGCGGTCCTCGAACCGATGTCGACGCATGCGACGCACGGCCAGCCCCGCCCCGCCGATGGCGAGGGCCGCCAGGAGAAGGAGCAGGCCGAGGATGATGGGTTGGATCGCTAGGTCACCTGGTACCTTCGGGGTAGGCAGGAGGGGCCCGAAGGGGCTACCGATGCTAGCACCGGCCGGCCCGCCCGCAAGCTGCTGGACCTACGTAGTCTTACCTACCGGGCGGTTTCCGTGGTGCGTCCTCGCCCTCATAGGTGTCGGCGTCCAGCGCGCCCCCGGCGCGGCGCATGGACACGTACAGCAGCAGGCCGGCCCCGAGCACGACACCGAAGAAGGCGTAGAGCTGTCCGGAGCCCGACAGGAACAGCGACAGGATGGCCAGGATCACGCTCAGGCCATAGATGGTGAGGACCGCGCCGCGGTGCGAGATGCCCATGTCCAGCAGCCGGTGGTGCAGGTGGCCGCGATCGGCCGTGAACGGCGCCTGCCCGGCCAGTAGCCGGCGCACGATGATCCAGAAGGTGTCGATGATGGGCACACCCAGGACGAGCAATGCCACGGCCACCTTGGCCGTGCCCATGATCGACAGGACGGCCAGCGTGTAGCCGATGAAGTAGGTCCCCGCCGAGCCGATGAAGACGCGCGCGGGATGGAAGTTCCAGGGCAGGAAGCCGGCCAGGGAGCCGGCCAGCACGGCGCACAGGAACGCCACCGCTGGCTGGTTGATGGCCGTGCCCAGCGAGATCAGGCCGAGCGTGGCGGCCGCGATCAGCGCGACGCCGCTGGACAGCCCGTCCAGCCCGTCGATCCAGTTGATGCTGTTGATCATGCCGGCGATCCAGAAGATCGTGAAGGCGACCGCGAACGGCGTGGAGAACGGGATGACATCGGGGCCGGCCGGGTTGGCGATGGAGTCGATGACCACGCCCGAGAGCACCGCTCCCACCGCCAGGCCGACCTGCATGAGCAGCTGCCAGCGCGCGCGGAGCTGGAAGCGATCGTCCACGAAACCGAGCGCGGTCGCGGCGATCGCGCCGGCGAAGAGGCCGATGACCTCGCTCACGCCCAGGTCATCGACGTCAAGCGGTGCGCCGGAGCGCATCACGAGTGCCACGCTGAGGCCGCCGACGATCACGAAACTGGTGGCCACGGCCAGCCCACCGCCGCGCGGGATGGGCCGCTTGTGGACGCGTCGCGCGGCGCCCGGCGCATCGATCGCGCCGACTGACGTGGCCAGCCGAGCCGCGAGCGGCGTCAGGACCAGTGACAGCAGCAGCGCCAGGACGAAGGCCCCGCCGATGGCCAGCAGGGTCCCGGCGTCGGCGTTGGTCACGCCGCAGGCAGGCCCGGCACAGGGAACCGGTCGCAGATCGCGCGCGCTTCCGCACCGAGGATCGCCTGGGCGGCTGGGTCCTCACGCGCTGACACCGCCCGCACGATCAGGCTGGCGATCTGGCGCATCTCGTCGGGACCGAAGCCGCGGGTGGTGGTCGCGGGCGTGCCCAGGCGGATGCCGGAGGACGTATTGGGCGGCAGGGGATCGAACGGGATGGCGTTCTTGTTGACGGTGATGCCGACCGCGTCCAGGCAGGCCTCGGCCTCCTTGCCGGTCGCGCCCAGCGGCGTGACATCGACCAGCATGAGGTGGTTGTCCGTGCCGCCCGAGACGAGGCGGGCGCCCTGCGCGTGCAGTGCGTCGGCCAGGACCGCCGCGTTCTCCACCGTGCGGCGCTGATCGGCGCGGAACTCATCACCCAGGGCCAGCAGGAGACCCACCGCCTTGGCCGCCACGACGTGCATCAGCGGCCCGCCCTGGATGCCCGGGAAGACGGTCTTGTCGACGGCCGAGGCGAGCGTGCCCTTGACGGTCGGGAAGTCGGCCCGGTCGAGCCCGTCGGGGAACTCCACGCGGCTGAAGATCAGGCCGCCGCGCGGCCCGCGCAGGGTCTTGTGCGTCGTCGTCGTGACGAGGTCAGCGTGCGGGAAGGGGCTCGGGTGGAGCCCGGCGGCGACGAGCCCGGCGAAGTGCGCCATGTCCACGAACAGCAGCGCGCCGACGCCGTGGGCGATGGCGGCCAGCCGCTCGAAGTCCCAGGTCCTCGGATACGCGG
>JBIOID010000087.1:0-7552 GCA_044449585.1 Candidatus Limnocylindrales bacterium | reverse complement strand
CCGCGTCGCGTGGACCGGCCGGCGCGCCGCGCGCCGTGGCGCCGGGTAGCATGGCCGGCGTGGCGGCGGGCGACTTCGGGCTGCGGCATTCGAGATGGCGAGCCTGGCTCCGGGCTCGGACGCCAGCTGTCCTGTATGTCCGCCTCGGGTTGGTCGTACCCAAGGCTCGGGACTGTGGCGCCCACGAGTGGTTCGACAGCGCCGACGAGCTCGATGCGTGCTACCACTGCGAGGCCACGCAGCCGCATGCAGGACCACCCCGGGCCGAGCCGGCCGCCCTGCCGCCGGCCCGGTCGTCGGATAGCGACGGCGTCGCTCACGCTGCGGAACCGACGGTCGACGCGGAGGAGCACCACCGGCCGGCGTAGGTCCTACCGTTGCGTCGGTAGCCCTGCGTGGCAAGAACCCAGCGATGCGATCCGGTCGCCAACCGGCTCCGCCTCGCATGTACCACGGGTCGACGGCCGATTTGACGGGACCCTCACATGCGCACATCCTTCGGGGCCAGGCGCCGGGCAGTAGATGGCGCGGCGCGCCACGCACCGGCGGTCGTCATGGCACATCGCGTGACTCTCGTTGTGACGCTCTTCCTCGTCAGCGGTCTGGTGTTGCCCACCGGGAGCGTTGCGGCGACAGGCTCCATCAGCGCCGTGGCGTCGGTCTCGATGTCTGGCGGTCAGGCGGCCGCGACCAGCTCGCCCGGATCCTTCCGCAACGGCATGCGGCGCGAGGTCATGGGCTTCCTGCCCTACTGGAGCCTCGATCCGACGACGACCGCGAGCCTTGCGTGGACGACCCTCACCACGGTGGCCTACTTCGGTGTGGAGGCGACGGGCGCCGGCCAGCTCAAGAGCAGTGGGCCAGGGTACGCCGGCTGGCGCAGCGGAGCCCTGTCGCGCGTCATCGCAGCGGCCCACGCTCACGGGGCGCGCGTGGTGCTGACGGTCCAACGATTCGCGTGGACGACGGGTGACACGGCGATCTCGCGCGCCTTGCTCGAATCACCCGAGGCACGGGACTCGTTGGTCACGAGCGTCGTGGCGGCCGTGAAAGCCCGCCGCATCGACGGCGTCAACCTCGATTTCGAGCCTATCCCATCGGGTGACGCAGCCGCTTTCCATCTCCTGGTCGCCGCCCTCCGCAGCGCGTTGACGACGGCGGTGCCCCATTCGGAGCTGACCTACGACGCGACGGCCGTGCCCGATAGCTATGACGTCGCGACCCTGACATCGCCGGGCTATGCCGACGCGGTGTTGGTCATGGCCTACGACTACATCGGGCCCGATGCCCCCGCCGCAGGCTCCGTGGCGCCGCTCAACGGGCCAGCCTTCAACGTGCTCGACACGATCGATCTGTACCTCGCCGCCGGCGTACCGGGCTCCGCCATCATCCTGGGCGAGCCGTACTACGGACGGGCGTGGAGCACGGTCGATGCGAGCCCCGGCGCGGCGACGCGACGGCAGGGTGCGACCTACGGCCCATCGACGGCCCCGCCGTACGCCGCGGCAGTCGCGACCGCTGCTGCCCATGGCCGGCGATGGGATGGCATCACGGAGAGCCCGTGGACCGCTTACTCCTCCCGGGCGTGTTCGAGCTGCCCCATGACCACGCGCGAGCTCTATTACGACGACCCGACCTCGCTGGGCCTCAAGGATGAGCTGGTCAACCGCGACGGCCTGCGTGGCGTGGGGCTGTGGGCGCTGGGTTACGACAACGGCCATCCCGAGCTGACTGCCGCGGCGCACGCTGCGTTCGGGCCGCGCGATACCACCCCCCCGGTGGCGACCCTGGCGCCCCTGCCTCCCGTCTCGCCGGGCCAGGGCATCGCGGTCAGCTGGTCGGGCCGCGACATCGGAGCAGGCCGGTCCACGGGCACGGGCATCGCCAGCTATGACCTCGACACCTCGACCGATGGGGGTCCCTGGACCCCGTGGCTACGTCGCCTCCACGCGACGACCGCCATGGACATGGCTGCGGCCGGCCGCACGGTCGCGTTCCGGGTCCGCGCCACCGATGGGGCCGGGAACGTCGGCCCCTGGTCGACGACGATCGTGGCCTTGACCGCTCCCACGGTCATCGCGCCCGCCACGTTCGTGCGCACGACCACGTCGATGTACCTCCGGTCTTCCCCATCGCTGGTCGGGGATATGCTCGAGGACCTGCCGGCCGGCAGTCTGCTGGCGGTGCGGAGCGGCCCAGTCGATGCCGATGGATCCGTGTGGTGGCAGGTCGACGGTCCGCTCATGGGCGAGCCGACCGATCCCCTATCGGCGCGGCAGGGCGCGTGGGTCTCCGAGGGCGACTCGCTGGGCGCCTACCTCATCGTCGTGCCGGCACCCGACACGACGACGGTCCAGGGCCGGCTTCCGGGCTCGATCCTCGGATGGGACGGCACGGCCTCGCTCGGCACGTGGCGGGACCGCTGACCACGACGAGTCAGCCCGGCGGGTCGGGCGCCAGCAGTCGGCAGTCTCGCTGCATCGCGGCCATCAGCACGTCGAGGTCGGGGAACTGATCCGCATCGACGCGCACCGTGAGGCCGAGGCGCCCGGCATAGGAGAGGGCCACGAACGAGAGGCCCAGGTTGCCGGCCAGGGGTGCGATCGGCAGCAGCTCCAGGACGGGGGCGCCCAGGACATCGATGCGGGCGGGCGGTCCCGGCAGATAGGTCTCCGCGAGGTTGATCAGCCGCTGGTGGTCGAGCGAACGCCGAAACGCGCCGAACCGCCCGAGCGACGCCCGCAGGATCGGCTCGGCAGCCACCATCGGACTGCGCTTGGCGCGGGCCGTGGCTGCGGCGATGGATCGCAGCCGGGCACCCGGTACGGGGTCGGCCAGCGGCAGCGGCACGTGGAGGGTCCCGATGTCGTTCCCCGCCCGGCCGTGCTCATGGCTGAAGAGCGCCACGGCGACCCCGGCGCGCGGTCGCAGCCGCTCGATCGGCTCGCCGCGTCCGAGGAGCAGCGCGCGTACGCCTCCGGCGACCACGCTAAGCACGACATCGTTGACGCTACAGCCGTGCGCCCGCGCCACGCGTCGGGCGCATGCCAGATCCAGGTCCAGGGTCGCCAGGCGGCGTCTGGGCCCGACCGGCGCATTGAGTGAAGTCCGAGGGACGCGCCGGGCGACAGCATTGACGTGCCACGCCGACCGCGCCACCTCGGCGACGCGCTGCCACGTGGCGGGGCGGCCGAGCCAGCGCAGCGTTGCCATGTCGGCCCGCAGGTTGTCACGCACGAGCGCGCGCCAGGCCGGTGGGGCGACGGGGGCGTCCCGCGGCGGCAGGATGTCGGGCAGCATCGGCGGCTCGAGCAGCGCACGGACCATGCGCATCGCGCCCACGCCGTCGGCCAGGGCGTGATGAAGCAGGACGAGGATCCCGACGCGGCCCGCCTCCAACCCGGTCACGAACCACATCCGCCACAGCGGTCGGGAGCGATCCAGGGGCCGGGCCATGAGCTGTTCGGTGAGCGCGAGCAGGGCCGCCTGGTCGCCGGGCGCCGACAGTCGGACCTCGCCGACATGATGGTCGACGCGGAACGCTGGATCGTCGACCCACAGCGGTCGACCAGCCAGCGGTCCGGGGCGGAAGACAACGCGGCGCAGCTGCGGAACGTCAGCCAGCCGGCCGCCGATCTCGCTCCGGACGGCCGCGAGGCGCAGCTCCCCCGCCGGATCAAGGAGCGGCCCTCCGTCGACCACGGCAAGGATGCCCATGTGGATCGGCCTCGCCCGCGTCTCCACCGCGAGGCAATGCAGGTCGTACCGGCTCAGGCGCCGGATGGCCGGCACGGGCTGCCCCCGTCTCCGCGAGTGCGACGGGCACCACGCCGATGTCACGCCACCTGGTGCGTGCGACGCCTCCTCCAGCATCAGCCGGCGCCTCCCCACAGGGCCCGCTCGAACGCTCGCGGATCGTCCACCACGCGTGAGACCGTGTCGAACCGCATGGTGAGGCGCCGATCGCGGTCGTACTTCGGCCACCCAGGCTCGCCTGTGGCCGCGAAGGCGACCCAGGCGCGATGCATGGTGTCGGCCAGTCCCTGTGGCGGGGCGTCACCGAGCAGCGGCCCGAGCATCTGGTCGGCGCCGCGGTCCAGCGTGTCGAAGACGAAACCGATCTCGAGTGCGTGGCAGGCCCCGAGCCGTCCACCGAAGACGGGCGACCGCCAGGCGAACTCGTACATGTACGTGGCCGATCCGGTCCCGACATGGGCGTCGGCCAGGCGAAGGGCGGGGATGCGGCACCACCAGTCGGTCTGGATGGCCGCCAGCAACTCGCCCGGGCTGGCACCCGGGTAGGCGGCGCGATACCCGGCCAGACCGTCGACCGGCAGCCCGTAGGCGGCCGCCGCCTCGTAGCCGTGATCGACCACGGCGCCGGTCAGCATGTCATCGGTGATGCGGTCGATGGCGCCGCTGGCGACCAGGAACAACGCCCAGTCATCGGTGTTCGTACCGACCAGGAGGTCGACGTCCACGCCCGCGCCGCGGGCGATGCGCACGATCGGGCGGTCGGGGATCACGTCCCCGTCGACCACGGGCTGCCATGGCAGCGCGCTGGCCACGACCTCCAGGCCCCAGCGGGCCGGGTCAGGATGGGCGAGCAGGTCGTCCTTGAGCTCCGCGGCGGCGACCAGCAGGCGATCGGGCGACACGGCCGCGACAGCCTCGCGGGTGGCGGCGACGCCGACCCGGTCCGCCAGGATCCGGCCGACCTGTAGCGCGATGGTGGCCGGCACGACGCGATCCGCCGCTCCACTCTGGGCGATGGCCCGCTGGAACAGACCCTGAGCGCGGGGCATCGAGAGCAGCGTGCCCACGCTCATCGCTCCCGCCGACTCGCCGAAGATCGTGACCTTGGCCGGATCGCCGCCGAACGCGCCGATGTTGTCGCGCACCCATTCGAGGGCGGCGATCTGGTCGAGCAGGCCGAGGTTCGCGTCCCCGTCGGCCACGTAAAGGAAACCCTCAGCCCCGACGCGGTAGTTGATCGTCACGCAGACGATGCCATCGCGGGCGAACCGACTGCCGTCGTATGTCGCCCCGGTACCCACTTCGAACATCCCACCGGGGATCCAGACCATGACCGGCAGACCCCCCGAGGCGAGGTGCGGCGTCCAGATGTTGAGGTTGAGGCAGTCCTCGCCGGGTGTGGCGGGATCCCACACGAGGGCCGACGCAGGGTGATCGGCGGGCGGGCGAAGCTGGGGTGGCTCCGCCCCGAACGTCAGGGCATCCCGGACTCCGCTCCACCGCTCGACCTGCAGCGGCGGACGAAACCGATCGGGGCCGAACGGGGGCGCCGCGTAGGGAACGCCCTTGAAGCAGTGCACCCCGTCCGCGACGCTGCCGCGAAGCCGACCCTGGCGGGTCGTGATGACGGGCGTGGTTCTTTCTGCGCTGATGATCATCGGTGCACCTCCGTCTGGTGTCGCCAGGCGCCTACCGATCGCGACTCGCGGCGTCAGGCGTGAATCGCGTCCAGGGTGATCCGCCGGCCGTGGATCCGGCAGATGACCCGCGTCTCCATGGCCTGCTGGCCGGCCGGGTAGATGAAGCCGTAGTAGCGCGGATGGCGGGTGTACTTGCGCGTCAGGCCGTCGAGGTGCTCGAGCGCCCCCTCCGTGACCAGTTCCGCGTCGCCCCGGATCTGGATGAACCGTCCGGTATCCTCCGGATCGACCACGAGCAGGCTGACGCGTGCGTTCGCCAGCAGGTTGCGGCCCTTCCGGCGCTGCAGGGTCGTGTTGACGGTCGCGCACTGGCCGTCGAAGTGGACCCACACTAGGCTCGACCGCGGTTGGCCGTCTGCCTGCATGGTCGTCAGCACGCCCACGATCGGCCGGGTCAGCAGGTCGAGATGCGATGTCGGCACCGCGACCGTCGCCGGGGCGAGGACGGGCGTCATCCGGGTCCCCCGCCCGTCGCGTCGAGGGCGACGACGTGGGTCGGCCGGATGCGGCAGAGCACCGGGACCTCGGTCTCGATGAAGGAGGCCGGGATGCAGTCGCCGAAGTAGCGCACCGGCCGGCCGAGGTACTTGGACGCGAGCGCGTCCAGGTGTCGCGCAGCGCCGTCCTCGGTCATCTCGACGACCGTGCCCCGTACCTCGAGGTAGCGCAGCGGCTGGCGGGGGTCATAACAGAGCAGGGTCACCCGCGGATCCCGCCGCATGTTCCGCTCCTTGGCGAAGCCACGCATCGTGTTGATCCGGACGAACGTCCCGTCGTCGTCGCACCACACGACCGACGTCTGGGGATAGCCATCGGGCATGACCGTGGTGAGGGCGGCCACCGGCGGGCACTGGATGAGGTCGCGGTGCGACGCCGGGATCCCGTCGCAGGGGCGAGGGTCGCATTCGGGCATGGCCACTGGCCCTCCCGTCGATCGGTGCTGGTTCGTGCCCATGGAACCCGCTGCCGACGCCCGGCACAAGAGCCATTGGTTGTGAAACGGCCTTGGGCTGCGCCTACCGAGCGTGGGCCAGTAGAAGCGCCGCGAAGCCCACCTCCTGCAGCCGCCAGTACTCCGCCAGGTCGGCCGGTGGCAGGCTGCTGATCGGGCCGCCCGGCGTCGGGTTCACATCGACCACGAAGAGCCGGCCCGAGGCGCGGTCACGCAGCACGTCGAGCTCCGCCCAGTCCGCCCCGGCGGCCTCGCACATCGCAGCCATGTGGCGCTGCTCGAGCGGACTGAAGTAGACATCCGGCGGATGCAGGACCGCCAGCAGGTTCTTGCCACTGCCCATGAAGCGGTCCGTGAGGGGCCGGTAACGGCCGGCGCACAACACGATCCGCCCGTCCATCAGCGCCACCCGATGGTCGATCACGATGTGTTCGTCTAGGCGATTGTCGATGAGCCGCTGGACCACGACCGCCGGATCGCATGACGGTCGCGCGACGACGCGACCGTCATGCGTGGCGTTGGCATCGGACTTCTCGGCGAACTCGGTGGCACTGGGGTCGGGACGCAGGTCGTAGCCGAACACCTGCCGATGGAGCTCATCGACGTGCCGCTTGCTGATGTCGCGGACGCGCACGTTGATGGCCTTCGGGTCGAGGCCCGGTGGTGGTTCATCCCTGACCGTGCGGTCCGCCCAGACGAGCGTCACGTCGGCGGCCGCCGGCGCCACGATGTCGATGTTGAAGCGCACGCACAGCTGGTAGGCGCTGGTGAAGTAGCGCGGCATCTCTGGCGTGAACGCGAGACGCAACCGGTAGCGCCTGCGCCGGTCGTGGGTCGCCTGCCACGTCAGGCGCCGCGCCTCGTACAGCGCGGCCGTGCGATCGACCGCGTGCCACGTAGCAGCCAGGGACGGCGCCGCCCGGCGCAGCACGGGCGTCGCGCGGAGTGCCGTATGCGTGCGGTCGACGAGTCCCTTCAGCACCGCCTCAGTATGGAGGGACCAGCGGCTGGCTCAGCCCTCCAGGCCGAAGGCCGTCTTGACCTTCGCCGAGTTCAGGTAGAACAGGATGACCAGCGGGATGATCATGGCCGTGAACAGGTCGCCGAACTGCCAGCCGTTGAGGTTCCCGAAGAAGGCCTCGAT
>JBIOID010000086.1:0-7556 GCA_044449585.1 Candidatus Limnocylindrales bacterium | reverse complement strand
TTCCGCCGCAGGTTGCTGACGGTCACGCGCACCGTGTTGCTGAACGGGTCGGCCTGCTCGTCCCAGACGTGCTCCATGAGGCGTTCGGGCGTGAGCACCTGGCCGGGATGGAGCATCAGGTAGCGCAGGAGCGCGAACTCCTTGGGCGTGAGATCCAGCCGCGCATCCGCGCAATGAACCTCGAAGCGGGCGGCGTCGAGCTCGATCTCGCCGTGGCGGATGACCGAGCCGGGGTTGACCGTGTCCCGTCGCAGCAGGGCCCGCACGCGCGCCGCGAGCTCGCTGAAGCTGAACGGCTTGGCCAGGTAGTCGTCGGCGCCGGCGTCGAGGCCCGCGACCCGCTCCTCCAGGCCGGACCGGGCCGTGAGCATGAGGACGCGCGGCGGCGGCGCGGTCTCGAGCACTTCGCCCGCCCGCAACCGCCGGCAGACGGCCGTGCCGTCCAGGTCGGGCAGGCCGATGTCCAGGCAGACCACGTCGTAAGGCGTGTGACTCAGGCGCTCCAGGGCCGTCGCGCCGTCGGTCGCCACATCGACCGCGTACCCCTCGCGCCGGAGCCCGACACGCAAGGCGGTAGCCAGGTCGACCTCGTCTTCGACGATCAGGAGGCGCACGACTTCAGCGGGACGATCTGCTAGTGGGCATCGCGGGCTCCTACCGTAAGCCGCGCAGGTTAAGGACCGGTCGGGGAGAGCAGTGAGTTCCCGACATGGCCCGATCTGCCGGTGCGACGCCGATCCGGGCATCCGTGGCGGATCGCCGGCGGCCATCCTCCATGTTGGGTGAGGCGGCCCGACACGCGCGGTGCTTCAGTCATGGCTGAAGACGCGGTCGGCATCGACGTCGCAGACGTGGAAGCCCAGTCGCTTGTCCGCGACGACTTCGGATCCACGCCGACCATCGAGAGGGACGGAGGTCGATGATGGGCTGCATCGTGGCGCTGTTCGGCATCATCATGCCGCGGGTCGGATTGCTTGCCGCCTGGTCCAACGACCAGGCGTACTGGAACTCGCTGTTCGGCTCGGGCCTCTGGCTTGGCCTGGGCTTCGTCTTCCTGCCCTGGACGACCCTGATCTACGGCCTCGTCCAGGTGAACGGCCTCAGTGCCCTCAATGTCCTCTTCCTGGTCATGGCCGTCGTCCTTGACCTGGGGACCTGGGGCGTGGGCGTTCTCGGCACCCGTAAGGCCGGGGGTTCCATCTTCCGCGAGTCGTGAACCTGCCGCGAGTACGATGACGGCACGCACATGAGGGCTCGGACGTGAGCCAGGACACCGCCCCGCGCGGGGCCACGGATGCCGCTGACGCCGACGCTGCGGCGAACCCGGGGACCGACCCGGCGTCGGCCGCAGCCCCGCCGAACCGTCGCTCGATGCTGCTCCGGTCGGGCCTGATCGTCGGCGTCCTCGTCCTGGTCTTCGGCGTCATCCTGCCGCGCTACATCGACTACTCGGACGTCATCGCGGCCTTCCAGGCCCTGGATGCCCAGCAGATCCTGATCATGACGGCCCTGGGCGCCTTCGGGTGGGTCGTCAGTGGCCTCGTCTTCCGCGCCCTCATCCAGGGCCTGTCGGCGGTCCGCGCCACGATGTCGTGGCTCATCCTGGCCGGCATCGGCTCCAGCGTTCCCTTCGGCCCGTGGAACATGGGCGTGCTCTGGGTCGTCATCCGTGGCTGGGGCGTCGGTAACGCGGCGGCGACGTCGGGGATCGCCATCTACGGTGTCGTGAACGAGCTGAGCCGCCTCTTCCTGCCGCTGTTCGCGATCGTGATCCTCGCGGTGACAGGCGACCTCACCAATGCCGCGCACGCCACGACGGGTTGGGTCATCGCGATCGTGAGCGCGATCGCCTTCGTGGTGGTGACCGGGCTCATCATCGCGATCGTGCGCTCGGAACGGGTCGCCGCCTGGTTCGGGCGGACCGGTCAGCGGATCGCGGACTGGACCCGCCGTCGTCTCGGCCGGACGGGGTCCCCCAACGTCGCGGCGTCCATCTACGGGTTCCGGGATCAGCTCGGGCTCGTCATCCGGCAGCGTGGCCTGGCGGCGCTGACCGTGGCCGTCCTCTCGCAGTTCGCCTGGACGATCGTCCTGATCGCCGCCATGCGCGTCTGTGGCGTGCCGGACAGCGCTCTATCGGCGGCCGAGATCTTCGGTGTGTACGGCCTGGTGATGGTCATCACGATCATCCCGCTGTCGCCGGGCGGGGCCGGCGTGCCGGAGCTCCTGTTCATCTCCATGTTCTCGGCCATCACCGGCCCGCAGTACCAGGCCGCGGTCACGGCCGGCGTCTTCCTCTACCGCATCTACTACTTCTTCGTGCCCATCCCCCTGGCGTGGCTGCTGCTCAAGGTGGCACGCAAGGGGAGGCCCTTGCTTCCCGCGACGTCAGAGCTGCGGGCCTACGCGAAGGGCGACGCCGGGACGGCGTCGGCCGCATCCACAGAAGGAGCCCTCGCCCGACCATGAAGACACGGATGCTCCTGGGTGTCACGGCGCTCGGCGGCGCCTGGATCCTGCGCAAACGCCTGGCCGCCGGACGGCGCACGGCGTTCCCGCCCGGGCCGCTGGCCCTGCGGGCCGGCGATGCCCGAGCCTACGCCGAGATCGTCGCCGGCCGGCGCCGGCCAGAGAAGCGCGATCTCGCCATCTCGTTCGCGTCATCCACGGCGACGGACGTCGAGCCGCTCCTCCACGGCACCCACTACTTCCCGCGGATGCTCGCCGACATCGAGGCGGCCAGCTCGTCGATCCACCTCCTCATGTACGGGTTCCAGCCGGGCGAGATCGGGACGAAGTTCCGGGATGCGCTGGTCGCGCGGGCCAACCAGGGCGTCGAGGTCCGCCTCTGCGTGGACGAGATCGGCAGCGCGGTCCACTTCGGCTCCCGGCAGCTGTACGGCGATCTGACGGCGGCCGGCGTCCAAGTCGTCGTCAACCAGGGCCTCTTCCTGGACGTTGAAGGCGTCCTCGGCGGTCGCCACTGGATCGATTGGCGGCTTGATGACTTCACGCATTTCGACCACCGCAAGATGCTCATCGTCGATGGGCGCCTGGCGTATGTCGGCGGGACCGGGATCGAGGACCACTACAACGACGAGCGCTTCTACGACGCGATGGTCCGCCTGGAGGGTCCCGTCGTCGCCCAGCTCCAGGCGCTCTTCCTGGCGACCTTCCGACTCCATGACGGCAGGCTGTCGACGGACCCTGCGGCCCTGGATCACCTCTTCCCGGCGCTCGATGACGGCGGCCGAGGCGTGCCGGCGACCGTGCTCGCCAACGTGCCGGGCGAGGGCCATCATCCGATCAGCGATGCGATCGAGCTGCTGCTCGAGGAGGCGCAGGAGCGGATCGATATCGTGAACCCCTACATCACCGATCACGCGATCCTCGACCGGCTGCAGGACGCCGCGGACCGCGGCGTCCGCGTTCGGATCATCGCGCCCGGCAAGCCCACGCCGCCCTACCCGGCGGCCGCCTTCCGCCACCACTACGGACGGCTGATCTCCTCCGGCGTGACGATCTTCCTTCACCCAGCCATGGCCCACGCGAAGGTCGTGCGCGTCGACGACCGCGTGCTCGTCGGAGGTTGCAACCTCGACGGGCTCAGCCTGTACCGGAACCTGGAGCTGAACGTGCTCCTCGAGGGCGCGGCCACGGCCGAGGCGTTCGAGCGCGAGATCCTCGAGCCGCTCGCGGCGATGTCCACGCCGGCGACCGTCCCCACCGACCCGCGGGAACGAAGGTGGAACGCCGCCATGGACGCCGTCTCACGGTTCCTGTAGCGCGGGCAGACCGCGCGGGCCCATAGGCCGTGGTGCGCAGCCCCGGCGACCTCGAGGGTCTGTCCGCGGCCGATGTCGCCGAGCGGCAGGCGGGTGGCGCGACGAATGCCTACCGTCCGTCGACGGGCCGCTCGTCAGCCGACATCCTGCGCGAGAACCTGCTCACCCCGTTCAACATCACACTCGTGGCGCTGCTTGCCGCGCTGCTCGCGCTCGGGCAGATCGGCGATACGTTCCTCGCCGCAGGCGCCGTGGCGGTCAACGCGCTGGCGGGTCTGGTCCAGGAGTTCCGCGCGAAGCGCACGATGGACCGCCTGGCGCGCCAGGCGGTCGGCACGGTGCGTGTGCGCCGGGAGGGTGGGACGGTCGAGATCGCGCCCCAGGACGTCGTGCTCGACGACGTCGTCGACGTCCGGCCCGGCGACCGGGTCGGCGTCGATGGCCCCCTGTTGTGGGCTGATGCGCTCGAGGTGGACGAGAGCCTCATCACCGGCGAACCGGATCTCGTGGCCAAAGGTCAGGGCGACGCGCTGACGTCGGGCTCGTTCGTGGTCGCCGGCCGCGGTCTCGTCAGCGCCGCGCAGATCGGCGCGGATTCGTTCGTCAACCGCCTCGGGGCGACCGCCGCCGGCTACCGCCGGTCGCTCACCCCGGTGCAACGGTCGCTCAACGCCATCGTCGAGATCTCCGTCCTGCTGATGGCCATCTTCGGGCCGCTCGTCGTCATCCAGGGCTACGTCGGGGGCGTGACGCTGCCCGACATGTTGCGCAACGCCGTGGTCATCGTCACGACCTTCGTGCCGCAGGGGCTGGTCCTCGCGACCACCCTGGCCCTGAGCTACGGGGCCATCCGGATCGGCATGCAGCGCACGCTCGTGCAGCGCATCAACGCCGTCGAATCGATGGGCAACGTCACGATGCTGTGCTTCGACAAGACGGGCACGCTCACGGAGAACGAGCTTTCCGTCGAGCGGATCGTCGGCGTGAACGGCGTACCCGAGGCCGGCCTGCGGGCCGAGCTCGCCGCGTACATCGGTTGCCTCGCCGTGGAGAACCGCACCACCACGGCGATCGGCGACGCCGTGGGCCGGGCGCAGGGCGGGTCATCGAAAGTCGCCGAGACGTCGTTCACGTCAGCCCGCAAGTGGGGCGCCGTTACCTACGCCGACGGCCGCACGGTCGTCCTCGGCGCACCGGAGATCATCGCCTCCGAGCCCGCCGTCCGGGAGCAGGCCAGCCAGGCCGCGGAGGGCGGCCTGCGGGTGGTGGCCTTCGCCGCAACGCATGAGCCGGGGCCGGACGGCCAGCTCCCCACGGGCCTGCGGACCAGCGCGCTCGTGCTGCTGCGCGACGCCACCCGCGCGGATGTGAGGCCGACCCTCGACGCGCTCGTCGAGCGCGGCATAAGCCTGTGCGTCATCTCGGGCGACAGCCTGCCGACCGTCCTGGCCGTCGTGCGCGAGGCCGGGCTGGAGGTGGCCGGCACCATCACCGGCCCGGAGCTGGAGGGGCTGGACGACGTCGCCTTCCGCGCCGCCGTCGCGCGGTGCAACGTCTACGCCCGCATCTCGCCGGCGACGAAGCGTCGGATCGTGGCCACCCTCACCGCCCGGGGCGAGTACGTCGCGATGGTCGGCGACGGCGTGAACGACGTACCGGCGCTGAAGGAGGCGCGGCTGGGGATCGCCATGGCCAACGGCGCGCAGATGGCCAAGGACGTGTCGGATCTGGTCCTCCTGGACAACGCCCTGACGACCCTGCCGCGCGCGCTGCGGGAGGGCGCCATCACGACCCAGAAGGTCTACGCCTCCACGCGCATGCTCCTGGCCAAGAACGTCTACCTCATCCTCGCCGTCATCTTCATCGGCTTCATGGCCCTGCCGTTCCCCGGCCAGGTGCGCCAGCTGTCGTGGGTCACGACGGTCACGACCGCCATCCCGGCCCTGCTGGTCTCGCTCGGCTACATCCGGCCGACGCCGGTCAGTGACTTTCGCCGCCAGGTGATCGGGTCGGTCATCGTGTCGGGGCTGATCGGGTCGCTGGCCCTGGCCGCCGCGTACGCCGGCGCGTACTTCGCGTCGGGCGAGGATGCGGATGTCGCCCGCACGTCACTGTCGCTGATGGTGCTCGCCTACGGGATCATCGTGATGTGGGATGTCCACGGGGTGCGTCCGTTCGAGCCACGCACGTTCGCGGCCCATCCGGTGGAGGCGGTCGTGGGTGTGGCCCTGGGCGTCATCGGGGTCGTCGTCCCGCTGGCCGCGCCCGGCTTCTTCAGGCTCGAGCCGATGCCGCCTGACGTCCTCGCCGGCCTGCTCGTCGGGATCGTCGTGGTGGCGCTCGTCTACTGGCGCTCGACGTTCGCGCACCCGCGCATCCTGGAGCCGATCCGCGTGCTGGTGCATGCCGGCCGGGTGTAGCCCGACGGGGAGCGAAGCGCGCTACGACGTCGCGTTCGCCGGACCCTCCGGCGCAGATCCAGGGCTTCTGTCGCCTCGTGGTTTGAGCTCGTCGGCGATGCCGTGGGCCCAGGCGTCGATGGCCGCCCAGTCGCGGAAGTCACCGGCCGGCATGGCCTCCCGGGCGGCCGCCGGCAGGTGCCGGGTGAAGCGCTCGGCCAGGCCGATGGGGGGCGCGTCCAGGTCGAGCGCGCCGAAGAACACGTGTGCATCGCGCGGGTGGAGCGTGGGCCGCAGTTCGGCGAACTCCCGTGGCTCCGAGGTGACCAGCACATCACGACCCTTGGCATCCACGAGGTCCGTGCCCAGCGGGCCGCTGCTGAAGAGCCAGAGCGGTCGCGCCGCGAGGGCGGCCCTGTTGCGCTGGACGAAGCGGGTCGCGTCGGCGAGCCAGTGGAACATGTAGGCCGCGCTGCCCACCACGAAGGCGTCGTAGGCAGACACATCACGGACCTCGCCGGCTGGGACAGCCTCCGCCGCCACGTCATCATGGCGTAGCCGTTCGGCGATGCGCTCGGCGATGCCCTCTGTGGCGCCGTGGCGGCTGGCGTAGGCGACAAGAACGGACATGGCAACCCTCCTCGCGGTACCTCTGGTGCCGCGACCATGGGCGCGCGTCGCGCTCCTGCCAAGGGCCGAATGTCCCCTGGTACCGGACGCTCCGGCCCGCCGCTCAACTCGCGATGGCGCCGTCCGGCGCGAGCGGCAGCGCCCGCAGGCGCGTCCCCCTAGCCGCGAAACGGGCCGTAGACCTCGTCACGCGGCGTAGACGACGAAGCGGTGATCCCAGGGGGTCGGCCCGAACTTGAAGTGGTACGGCAGCAGGAAGCGGCGGAGTGCGGCGTACGTGAGCCGTGTGTCCGGCGGTGGGTCGTAGCCGTTCAGACTCTGGCGCCCATACAGCGGGCCGACGATCCGGACACTGACGACGTCGAAGCCGGCGGTGCGGGCCGGGTCGGCGGTGGCCGTGAAGCCGGTCAGGAGCCACACGTGCCGGCCCGCATCGACCACGAAGACGACCGGTCGTCCAGTGAGCCGCAGGCGGGTGACCGCCAGGCGCACGGCCGCGTCGTATGTCCGGCTGGCTGACACGGTATAGCCGGCCGCCACGAAATGGCGTAGCCCAGCCTGCAGGCCGACGAGGTCGACGCCCTCGCGCGCGGGCATGACGTAGCTGTCGTGGGCATGGCTGTAGTCGAAGTAGCGCTGCTGATCGGCTGCACTGTGGTCCGTCTGGTGGAGGCCGATATTGCGCAGCATCTCGATCGTGGCCGCGGTGCACCACCACCAGGTCGCCTGCATGGCGTAGCTG
>JBIOID010000085.1:0-7588 GCA_044449585.1 Candidatus Limnocylindrales bacterium | reverse complement strand
TCGTACGCTGCCGCATCGCGCCCAGCCCGACCGGTCCGCTGCACATCGGCACGGCTCGGACGGCGCTCTACAACTACCTGTTCGCGAAGCATCACGGCGGCACGTTCGTGCTGCGCCTGGAGGATACCGACGCGGCGCGCGCAGCACGGTGGCCTTCGAAAAGGACATCCTGGACGGCCTGCACTGGCTGGGCCTCGACTGGGATGAGGGACCCGAGGTCGCCGGGCTGGCGGCCCGCGGTGCCTACGGGCCCTACCGCCAGATGGAGCGCCTGCCCCTGTATCGGGCGGCCGCCGATCGGCTGCTCAGCGAGGAC
Organism: Candidatus Limnocylindrales bacterium; assembly: GCA_044449585.1. GTDB lineage: Bacteria > Chloroflexota > Limnocylindria > Limnocylindrales > CSP1-4 > DASPUH01. The sequence continues at coordinate 7,272 of JBIOID010000085.1, read as the reverse complement.
AAGGCCTATCCCTGCTACTGCACACCGGACGAGCTGGCGGCCGATCGTGCGGCCCAGGCGGCGGCCCACCTTCCGCCTCGTTACGTCGGCCGCTGCGCGCAACTCACCGCGGCCGAGCGACGGGCGCGGGAGGCGGAGGGGCGGCGGCCGGTCATCCGCTTCCGCGTCGGCGCGGGCGTCGTGGCCTTCGATGACCTGGTCCGCGGCCATGTCGAGATCGCCACCGACGCGCTCGGGGGTGACCTGGTCATCGTGCGCAGCGACGGGACGCCGCTCTACCACTTCACCGTGGTGGTCGATGACGCGGAGATGGCGATGACCCACATCATCCGCGGTGAGGACCATCTCTCCAACACGCCCAAGCACATCCTGCTGTTCCGCGCCCTGGGGGCCGCGGTGCCGCACTTCGCCCACCTGCCCCTCATCCTCAACGCCGACCGCTCCAAGATGAGCAAGCGCAAGAGCCAGACGGCGATGAGCGACTACACCGCGCAGGGCTTCGTGCGCGAGGCGCTGGTCAACTACCTGGCCCTGCTGGGCTGGGCGAGCGGTGGCGAGGAGGAGATCTTCTCGCTCGACGAGCTGGGCGCGATCTTCGATCTGGACCGCGTCCACCAGGGCGGAGCGGTGTTCGATCGCGAACGGCTGGAGTGGCTCAACGGGCAGTGGATCCGCCGTCTCGCCCCGGAGGTGCTGGTGGAGCGACTGGAGCCCTTCCTGGCAGCCGACCTGGCCGTCCAGCGGGCCGCCGGCCACGTCGTCCGGGAACCGACCGAGGGCGACCTGGTGACCCTCGTGCCGCTCGTCCAGGAACGAATGCCGACGCTGGCCGCCGTGGGCGACCTGACCGACTTCCTGTTCGTCGAGGACCTGACCATCGAGCCCGCGCTGCTGGTGCCCAAGCGCTGGGACGCGGCCACCACCTCGCGTGGCCTGACCGAGGCCCGGCACACCCTGGCCCGGGTCGGCGAGGTCGCCTGGGAGGCCGATGAGCTCGAGCCAGCGCTGCGGGCCCTGGCCGAGGCGAAGGGCTGGAAGGCCGGTGACCTGTTCATGGCCATCCGGGTCGCCGTGACGGGCCGCACGGCCACCCCGCCGCTGTTCGACACGCTCGTCGCCCTGGGCCAGCCGCGCACCCTGGCCCGCCTCGACGCCGCGCGCGAGGCGCTCGCGCCGGGCAGCTGACCGGGCTGTCAGCCGGGCGCGACGATGGGCGTCCGGTCGGTCGTCGGCGTGATGGTCGTGGTCGAGGTGGCCGGACCGGCCGCGGTGGTCGCCGCGTAGGTGACGGACATCGAGCCGTCGGCGCCGAGGTGGATGGCCACCGCGATCGGGTCGGTGCCGGTCAGGCCCAGGGCCGAGGGGGCGTAGGTCGTCGCCAGGTCGAGGGCTGGGAAACCGGATCCGCCGGAGGGCACCGCCCCTGGTGCGCCGGCGTCGGACGTCCCGGTCGGCAGTCCCGCGGTGGTTACGCTGAGGGGCGCGGCGAAGACCGCGAGGGGGTCACCCGCCGGCAGGGGGCCCTGCGTGGCGACCCAGCTGCCGTCGCCCTGCTGGACCCAGGCATCGGGCGGCACGGAGCGGTAGCTCACCGATCGCCCGCTGCTGGCCAGCACGAACTCGCTGTCGCCGCCGATCCAGCGGCCCCTGGCCTCGGTGACGGTGGTGCCGTTGAGTTTGACCGCCGAGTCGAACGTGTAGCCGGCCGACAGCGCCTGGACCGCCGCGGCAAGACGGGCCGCGGCGGGATCGGTGCTACCGGCGACGTTCGCCGGGGTGGTCGGGCCGCTCACGCCCGGCCGCGCCGGGGTCGGCGAGGCGGTGGAGGCGCAGCCCACCAGCAGGATCGCCGCGACGGCGACGCCCACGGCATAGCCTGGGCGGCGGCGAGACAGCAGGGAGCGGGCGGGCCGACCTCGCCGGTCGATCCGCCCGCTCGTGTCGTGCGTGATCAGTGCGGGCGGTGTCCGCCGGGGACCCACCCCTGGCCGCCACCCTTGTTGCCCTGGGCCGGATCGCCGGAGCCCTTGTCGCCAGCGCAGCCGCCGTGGCCGCTGTCGCCGCAGGCGCCGGAGAAGCCCCGGACGACGAGGGTGTACGTGCCGCTGCCGTCGCTCTTCAGGCGGGCCAGCATGCCCACCTTCGTGCCGGTGAAGGTAACCCACAGCCAGCCGTCCTTCGTCTTCGACGTGGCCGGGGCGCCGGTCGCGCTGTCGAAGACCACGGAGCCATCGCTCGCCACGTGGTACGTGACCTTGACGGCCGTCCCGTCACACAGGTGGGCCGACCACGTGCGCGCCCCGGCCAGCTGCGCCAGCGTGCCCGTCACCTTCTGCTTGTCGCGACCGCTCAGGGTGATGCTCAGCTTGGCCGTTCCGTCCGGCTTGGCCGTCACGGAGATCGACAGGTGCTTGGTCCAGCCGTTCCAGGCGAACTCGACGCCGGCCACGGCAGCAGCCCAGCCACCCTTCTCCTTGCCGCTCTTGACCTTCTTGGCATCAGCTGTTGCCGTGATGCCACTGGCGGGGCTGATCGTGCCGAGCGTGATGATCGGGTTGCCGCTGGAATCCTTGCCGATGGTGTAGGCCACGGTCGACTTGTGACCGGTCGCGAAGACGTCGGCCGACCAGGTGTCCGTGCCGCCGCCCTGCAGGTTGGCCAGGGTCGTGCGCTCGGTCAGGGAGAGCCGCCCACCCCGCGCCAGCACGGAGACGGAGGTCTTGCCGTCGCTGGTGGCGAAGCGGACGTAGCCGGGATCGGTCGTCGTCTTGGTCATGCCCGACAACGGATTGACGTCCACGGTCGTGATGTTGCCCACCGAGTCGAGGGCGATGTCGACCGTGAGCGTGGTGCCCATCAAGGGCAGGGTGGCCGACATGCCACCCGTCTCGGCGATGGGCTCGTTGGTCGTGGCCAGGGCCAGGCCGGGCACGAGCAGCAGCAGCGCTGCCGCCGCCAGGCCGACCATGTAGGCGGTCCTTCGTTTCATGGGGTCGCTTCCTCCGTTGCGTGCGAACCGATGGGGCCGGCCGTCATGGGGAGCCGGGTGCCCGCGTCCCTGGGGCATGGTTCGCAAGTCGTGGGTGCGTGCTGGGGCACCGTACACCCCGTCGGCCGACCGTGCCGCCACCGGTGGTCCCATGTCCAAGCACGAAGAAGGTCCCGCCGCTCGCATGCCTGACTCACGGGGCTCGCTTTCCGGTGCGTGATGGCACCATCGCCGAGCGCTGCGCAGGGGCTGGCCGCGGTCGCTACGCTTTGCGTCATGGATGGCCCGATCGATCACGACCGCTTCGCCCGCTGGCTTGCCGACTACATCGGGGCCTGGCGATCCGGTGAACGGAGTGCCGTCGAGGCGCTCTTCACGGAGGATGCGCGCTACGCGTTCGCGCCGTTCCGACCGCCGCTCCTCGGGCGCGCCGCGATCGTCGAGATGTGGCTCGAGGATCCCGACGCCGCCGGCTCATGGACGGCCGACTACCGGCCACTGGCGGTCGACGGCCAGGTCGCCGTGGCTCACGGCGAGACCAGCTATCGCCGGGCGGACGGGGCGCGCGAGGACGTCGACTACCGCAACATCTTTGTCTGCGAGTTCGCGCCCGACGGGCGGTGCCGCTCCTTCGTCGAGTGGTACATGACGGTGCCGCCGACCGCCGAACGCGAGGACGTGCCAGCGGCGTGACGGCCCGAGCGGGGTCGGCGCTCATCGAGTTGCGCGTCGCCACCCTCAACCTGCGCAACCTGGCCGACCGCTGGGACGAGCGGCTGCCTCTGCTGCTGGCCGATTTCGCCGCCCTCCAGCCGGACCTCATCGGCCTCCAGGAGGTCGTCTACCCGCTCCAGCAGGATCGGTTGCTGGGCGCCTCAGGGTCCGCCGCGTATGCGTCCCGACGAGGTTGGGCGGGCCGCCCCGAGTACGGCAACGCCGTGCTTGTCCGCGAGGGGTCACCGCTGGAGCTCGCGCCCGCCACGCCGGACGATCGGCTGGACCTGGGCCTGGGGCGCTGCGCCATGCGGGTCGAACTGCTTGTCCGTGGCCGCCCGGCACTCCGGTTCGTGACACTCCACCTCCACCACACCACCGATGACGAAGGGGCGCGTCAGCGCGATGAGCAGGCCCGCCGCCTCCTGGCCTGGCTGGCCGACCTGCCGCCGATGCCGGCCACGATCGTGGTCGGCGACTTCAATGCCGATCCGCACGAGGCGGCGTACGCCCGGATCACCGCGGGCGGGTACCGCTCGGCCTGCCTGGAGGCCAACGGCCACGAGCCGGCCGTGACGTGGCCTTCCGGCCTCCAGGCGCCGGCTATGGACACCGATGGCGACCCTATGTGCCTCGACTACATCTGGCTGCAGGGCGCGGTGCGGGCCACGGCCGCCCGGCTGGTCTTCGACCGGCCGGCGGTCGACGACCCGACGCTCTATCCGTCCGACCACGTCGGTGTGTCGGCCGACGTCCGCCTCGACGCCTGACCCGTGATGCCAGGTGCAGCCGGGCCGCTCCGGCTGGCTCATCGCGGCGATCACCGTCGGTGGCCGGAGAACAGCCTGGCCGCCCTGGTGGCTGGTGCCCGTGCCGCGCGCAGCGACGGGGTCGAATTCGACGTGCGCCTGACGCGCGATCGTGTGCCGGTGGTCATCCACGACGACACGCTGGAGCGGGTGCAGGGCGCCATGGGCCACGTCGCCGCCATGACCGCGGCGGAGTTGGTGCAGCACGCCGTCCCTGCCCTGGCCGACGTGCTGGCGGCGCTGCCGCCGGCCGCCTTCCTCGACATCGAGCTCAAGGTCGTGCCCGGACCCGAGACGGCCGCCGTCCTGGTGTCGGCCAGAGGTGTCACGCCCGAGCGGGCGGTCGTCTCCGCCTTCGACCCCGACGCGCTGGCGGCCATCGGCCGCCTGGCGCCCGCCTGGCCTCGCTGGGCCAACGTGCTGTGGCTCGACGAGGCCGTGATCAGCCGGGCCAGGGACCTTGGTTGCCGAGGCATCAGCGCTGCGTGGGGCGCCATCGACCGGCACACGGCCGGCCTGGTGGCCGACGCGGGCATGGACCTGGCGGCCTGGACGGTGACCCGCCGCCCGACCTATGAGCGGTTGGGCCGGCTCCAGGTCGCCGCCGCCTGCGTCGAGGGCTCGCTGCTCGATCGCTGACGCCCCGCGGACGCGATGGCGGCGTCAGGCACCGAGCACGTCCAGGCCGATGCGCACCGCGAAGGCCAGCACGATCAGGTAGCCGAGGGTGGACAGGACGAGCCGGCCGCGGCCCGCGGTGCGGCGGTGGAGAACGGCGCCGACCGCGGCCAGGAGACTCTGCCACGACAGCGACGCCACGAAGGCGCCCACCACGAACGCCAGCCGGTCGGCGAGGTCACTGCCGATGGCCGGCAAGCCGACCATGAGCGCGGCGAAGTAGATGACGGTCACCGGGTTGAGCAGCGTGAGTCCCAGGAACCGGAGATAGGTGGCACCCGCGCCTGGCCGGCGCACGCCCGAGACCGCCGGGCCCGCCCCGGCCTGAGGCGCACCGCCGGGAGTGGGGGCCGACGTCGCCAGGGCCTCTCGTCGGACGCTCCACAGGCCGGCCGCGCCGATGGCCGCCAGGGCCACCGCCGCCACCACGCGCAGCGGCATCAGCCATGGCGCGAGGGCCGTGCCGACGGCCGTCCCGAACAGCGCCGCGAGGAGGGCGTAGGCGCCGTCGGCGCTGGCCGCGCCGGCACCGGCGGCCAGCCCGACCACCAGGCCGCGCGATGCCGCCGTGCTCAGGATGAGGATCGCGATGACGCCGACCGGGATGGCGATGGCGTAGCCGGCCACGGCACCGGCGACGGCGGCGCTCAGCACGGGCGCGGGTCGCGGGGCGCAGCCATCGCGGCATGGTAGCCGCGGCGTCGTGCCCGTAACGCGCCGTTAACGTCGCTGGCTACCATGGGCTGTGCATGGCGCGCACGATCCTCGTGGTGGACGACGAACAGACCGTCCTGGAGACCCTCGCCGAGACGCTGGAGCAGGAGGGCTATCGCGTCGTCACGGCGGTCGACGGGCGCGAGGCGCTTGCCCGCTTCCGCGCCGAGCGGCCCGATCTGGTCGTGCTGGACGTGATGCTGCCGGAGTTGAGCGGGGTCGAGGTCTGCCGCATCCTGCGGGCCGAGTCGGCCGTGCCGATCCTGATGCTCACGGCCAAGGACAGCGAGATCGACACGGTCGTCGGCCTGGAGGTCGGGGCCGACGACTACGTGACCAAGCCGTTCAGCCTGCGCGAGCTCCTGGCGCGCGTGCGCGCGCTCCTGCGGCGCATGGAGCAGCAGGCGGTCGAGGCCCCGCCTGCCGTGCTCGACCTGGGCCCCATCCAGGTGGACCTGGCCGGCCACCGCCTGCTGCGCGACGGGCACACCGTGCCGATCAAGCCCAAGGCGTTCGATCTCCTGGCGTTCCTGGTGCGCCACCCCGGTCAGGTCTTCACGCGCGACCAGTTGCTGGAGCATGTGTGGGGCTACGACTACGCTGGCGAGACGCGCACGGTCGACGTGCACATGCACTGGCTGCGCAGCCACGTCGAGGCGGACACCAGTCGGCCCCAGTTCCTGCAGACGGTCCGTGGCGTGGGGTACGTCTTCCGGCGCCCGGCTTGACGCGGCCGCTGTCGCGGTCCCCGTAGACTGACGCCGTGAGCCCCGCGCTCCTGGTCATCGGTGCCCTGACCATCGCCCTGCTGGCGGCCGTGCTGGCGGCCGTGCGGGCCCGTCGCCAACTCGGCCGGGTGGCCGCGGCCGTGGGCGTGGCCTCCAGCGAGGACGTGGTCGTAGCCGCTGCCGCCGCCGTCGCGGCGCGCGATCGGGCCGTCCAGGAGTTCGAGGCGCGCGACCGCGAGCTGGGCCAGCTGGCGGAGCTGCTCGGCGTCGGCGTGCTGCACCTCGACGATGACGAGGTGGTGCGCTTCGCCAATTCGGCCGCGTGCGCGTTCCTGGACCGACCACCGGGCGGGCTGGAGGGCCGCACCGTCATGGAGGCCTTCGCCGATCACGAGGTGGAGTCGCGGGTCCGCGCGGCCCGGGAGCGCGGTGCGGCCTGCGGCGAGGTCTCGCCGCACGGCGAACGCGGCCGCGTGCTGACCCTCCGCGCCCGCCGTGGCTCGACGGGTGGGACCTGGGTCGCGTTGGAGGACATCACCGAGCTCCGTCGTCTGCGGCGCATCCGCACCGAATTCGTGGACAACCTATCGCACGAGCTGCGGACGCCGCTCACGAGCGTGCGTCTGCTGACCGAGACCCT
>JBIOID010000084.1:0-7623 GCA_044449585.1 Candidatus Limnocylindrales bacterium | reverse complement strand
GTCGGTGGCGAGGACCTCGGCGTTGGTGATGTCGCGGGATCCGGGGAAGCCCTGGACCGTGCCGTGCTCCTTCTTCCTGGCGATCACGCGCTCGACGTCGAGGCCCTCGGCGCGCGCGATGCCGCCGGTCGAGTCGGACAGGGCGACGAGCCGCGAACCCTCGGCGGCCATCAGCTGGGCGGCGATCGAGCCGGCGTTGCCGAAGCCCTGGATGGCGACGCGCGACCGGCCCAGGTCCATGCCCAGGTGGCGCGCGGCCTCGACGATGCAGTAGACCGCACCGCGCGCGGTGGCCTCGTTGCGCCCTTCCGAGCCGCCCAGGCTGATGGGCTTGCCGGTGACCACGCCGGGCACCGTGTAGCCCACGTGCATGGAGTAGGTGTCCATGATCCACGCCATCGTCTGGGCATTGGTGTTGACGTCGGGCGCCGGGATGTCGCGCTCGGGACCGATGAGCACGCTGATCTCGGTGGCGAAGCGGCGGGTCAGGCCCTCGAGCTCCTTGAGCGAGAGCTTCTTGGGGTCGACGATGACGCCGCCCTTGCCGCCGCCGTACGGGATACCCACGACGGCGCACTTCCAGGTCATCCACATGGCGAGTGCCTTGACTTCGTCGAGGCTCACGTCCTGGTGATAGCGGAGACCACCCTTGGCCGGCCCGCGGCCAAGGTTGTGCTGCACGCGGAAACCGGTAAAGACCTGCACGGAACCGTCGTCCATGTGGACGGGGAAGTGGACCGTCAACTCCCGTCGCGGCTCACGCAGGACGCGGCGCAGACCGGGTTCCAGGTTGAGCTTCTCGGCAGCCAGATCGAATTGTTGCTGGGCCACCTGCCACGGGTTGATGCGGGCGGCGACCTGCTCGGTAGTCATGGAAGTCGGACCTCAGAGGGCGAGCGCCGGGCCCCTGACGCTGCGGGCGGGCGGACTCACTTCGCGGACGCGGGCCAGTCTACACCGGCTCCCGGCGGCCCCGGATGGGTCGAAGGTCCCGTCAGGACGGGCGGTATAGACACACCGCGCCGTAGGCGCCAGGCCCGACGTGTGGCCCGATGCTGGCCCCGATGAGGGCCGTGGAGACGCGGTCCGGGGCCAGGCCGCTGCGGACCATGACCTCCTCGCGGAACGTGTCGATGTCGGCCGTCTGGGCATGCAGGATGGCCACCCGATCGAGGGGTCGGGCCGTGATCAGCTCGAGCACCCGTTCGCGGGCCTTGCTCCGCGTGCGCACTCGGTCGAGCATCTCGACGACGCCCTCGTTGATCGTGATGATCGGCTTGACCGAGAGGACCGAGCCGATGGCCGCCTGCCTGCCACTGATGCGCCCGCCGCGACGCAGGTGCTCCATCGTCTCCAGCGCGACGTAGAACCGGATATCCGCGCGACGGGCGAGGGTCCGCTCGGCGACCATGGCCGGCGGCTCGCCGGCCTCGCGCAGCGCCGCCGCCACCTGGAGGAGCAAGCCCTCGCCCATCGACGCGCACTCGCTGTCGATGACGTGGATCTCGCGCGGCGCCAGCTGCTGGGCGGCGATCTGGGCACTCTTGAGGGTGGCCGACAGCTTGCCGCCCACGGTCACGCAGATGATCGCCTCGGCGCCCGCCGCGAAGGCCGCCGCGAAGGCGGCCTGGAAGTCGGCCGGGCTGCACGCCGCCGTGCGTGGCAGCGGCGCGCCCGATGCCGTCAGCCGGGCCCAGAACGCCTCCGGCGTCAGCTCGTCCGCGCGCATCTCCTCGTCGCCGAAGTAGACCAGGAGAGGCACGACCGTCGCCTCGAGCGAGGCCCGCAGCGCGGGCGGCAGGTCGGCGGCGGAGTCGGTCACGAGGGCGATGCGTTGCATGCTCTACCTCAGACGCGTTCGAAGGCCATGGCCACGGAGCCCCCGCCACCCAGGCACAGCGTCGCCAGGCCGAAGCGGCCCTCGCGGCGGCGCAGCTCGTGCAGCAGCGTGGCCACGATGCGCGCACCGCTGGCGCCGATGGGGTGGCCGAGGGCGATGGCCCCGCCGTTGACGTTGACGCGCGACCAGTCGAAGCCCAGTTCGCGCCCGTCGGCCAGGACCTGCGCGGCGAAGGCCTCGTTGATCTCGATCAGGTCGAACGCGTCGAGCGGCATGTCAACCCGCTCGAGCAACCGACGGACCCCCTGCACGGGCGCCAGGAACAGCCACTTCGGCGCGACCTCCGCCTGGGCGTAGCCGACGATGCGCGCCAGCGGCCGCAGGCCCAGTCGTTCCACGGCGCGCTCACTGGCCACCACGGTCGCCGCGGCGCCATCAGTGATGCCGGGTGCGTTGCCGGCCGTGACCGTGCCGACGCCGTCCGCCGGTGCCTCGTCGCCGGTGGGCAGGTCGAAGGCCGGCTTGAGCCGGGCCAACGCCTCCGCCGAGGTGTCGCGGCGGGGACCCTCGTCGACGCTGAATCCGACGGTCTCGCGACCCTGCCGGACCGGCACGGCCACGGTCTCGTCGACGAAGCGGCCCGCGTCGATGGCCGCCACGGCCTTCCGGTGGCTGGCCAGCGCGAACGCGTCCTGGTCGGCGCGGCTGATCTGGTCGCGGACGGCCACGCGCTCCGCGTGCGTGCCCATGTGGCAGCCCTCCATGGCGCACCACAGGCCGTCTGCGACCGTGCTGTCGACCAGCTCACCGGCGCCCAGGCGGTACCCGAAGCGCGCCCGTCGCAGCAGGTACGGGCCCTGGTCCATGTTCTCCATGCCCCCGGCCACGGCGATCTCCGCGTCGCCGGCCTTGATCTCGGCGGCCGCGAGCATCATGGCCTTCAGCCCGGAACCGCAGACGCGGTTGATGGTCGTGGCGCTCGTCGTGTCGGCCAGGCCGCCGGCCAGGGCCGCCTGGCGCGCCGGTGCCTGGCCGGCGCCGCCCTGCAGGACCTGGCCCATGAGCACCTCGTCGATGCCGTCAGGCGGCACCCCGGCCCGCTCCACGGCCGCCCGGATGACGACCCCGCCGAGCGTCGTGGCCGGCACGTCGGCCAGGCTGCCCCCGAAGCGGCCGATGGGCGTGCGCACGGCGGACACGACGTAGACGGCGCCATTCGGGCCCGGATCCTGTGCGCCAGCGCTCATCGAGCCGACCGGGGGTAGGTGTAGAAGCCGCGGCCCGTCTTCTGGCCCAGGTGACCAGCGTCGACCAGCCGGCGAAGCACCGCCGGCGGGTCGAACTGCGGCGCGCCAAGACCCTCGCGCAGCACCTCCATCACGTGCAGGCAGACGTCGAGCCCGATGAAGTCGGCCAGCTCCAGGGGACCCATCGGGTGGCTCAGCCCCAGCCGGGCGCCGGCGTCGATGTCCTCGGCCGTCCCGAGGCCCTCTTCGTAGGCGCGCATCGCCTCGATCAGCAGCGGCATCAGGATGCGGTTGACGATGAAGCCCGGGCGATCGCGGCTGACGATGACCTGCTTGCCCATCGCCTCCGCCAGGGCGCGCACCTCGGTCGCGGTCGCGGCGCTCGTCTCCCCGCCCATGACCATCTCCACCAGCGGCATGACCGGCACCGGGCTGAAGAAATGCATGCCCACCACGAGCGGGCGGCGGATCGGCCGTACCGCGTCGGCCAGGCGGGTGATCGAGATCGAACTCGTGTTGCTGGCCAGGATGGCGGCCCCGGGCAGGAGCGCGTCGAGCTGGGCCAGCAGATCGCGCTTGACGGCCTCGTCCTCGAAGACGGCCTCGATGGCAAGGCCCGCGCCCGCCGCCGCGTCAGCCAGCGAGTCGGTCGCCCTGATGCGGGCCAGCTGGGCCTGCGCGTCGTCGCTCGTCAGGCGGCCCTTCACGACCGACCGTTCGAGGTTGCCGGCGATGCGCGCCACGCCCGCCTCCGCGCGGGCGAGTTCCGGTTCGTACAGGGCCACGGCGTGGCCGGCCCCGGCGAGCACCTGCGCGATGCCGTGGCCCATCAGCCCGGCGCCGCAGACCACGGCCTCGGTGGGTCCGGCGGGCGATGAGGCAGGCATCGCGGTCAGCGTAGCGCCAGCGCGGCGAGCAGGCGGTCGGCGGCCGTGTACGGGTCGATCCGATGGGCCGCCACGTCGACCACGGCCGCGGCCAGCTCGTCGGCCAGGGCGCCGTCGCGGAGGCGCGCCTGGAGCCGCTCCCCGAGGATGCCCTCGAGCTGACGGCGCGCCCGCAGCACCCGGGCGGCATCGGGCTCGGCGCTCGCCACGTGCCGCCGGTCGAGTGCCGCCAGCAACTCGGCTACGCCCGTCCCCGTGGCGGCCGTCGTCAGCAGCACGTCAGGTCGCTTGGGGCGGGGTCGCCCCGCCGCCAGGGCGGCCCGGTCGTACTGGGCGCCGACGGTGAGCATCGCGCGCAGCTGCGCGGCGGCGCGCTGCGCGCCGGGACGATCGCCCTTGTTGACGACGACCAGGTCGGCCACCTCGAGCAGCCCGGCCTTGATGGCCTGCACCTCGTCGCCCATCTCGGGCGCCTGGACGACGACCGTCGTGTCGGCGATGGCCGCCACCTCCACCTCGCTCTGGCCGGTACCGACCGTCTCGATGAAGATGAGCGGGAAGCCGGCCGCATCGAGCACGGCCGCGGCGCCGATGGTGGCTGGCGCGAGGCCGCCGGCATGGCCACGCGCGGCCATCGAGCGGATGAACACGTCCCGGTCCCCGGCGTGGATCTGCATGCGCACGCGGTCGCCCAGGATGGCCCCACCGGTGATGGGCGACGAGGGGTCGATGGCCAGCACCGCCACCGGCCGACCCGACGTTCGGGCCGCCGATGTGAGGGCCGCCACCAGCGTGCTCTTGCCGGCGCCCGGTGCCCCGGTGATGCCCACCAGGTGAGCCCTCCCGGCCAGCGGATAGAGCGTCCGCAGGGCGGCCTCGCCGATCGCGGTGCGGTTCTCGACCGCGGTCAGCAGGCGGGCCAGCGCACGACGGTCACCGCTGCGGGCCCGCTCAGCAAGGTCCATCCGCGGGGTCGCGACGGACGGGCCGGCCGTCACGCCTCGTCGCGCCGATGAACGTTGGCGCGCAGGTAGTCGGCCACCTGGCCGATGGTCGTGCCGGGGCCGAAGACCTCGGCCACCCCCGCCGCCTTGAGGGCCGGGATGTCGTCGTCGGGGATGATGCCGCCGGCCGTCACCAGCACGTCGTCCAGGCCCTCTGCCTTGAGCCCGGCCGTGATGCGCGGCAGCAGCGTCATATGCGCCCCGGACAGGATCGACAGGCCGACCACGTCGACGTCCTCCTGGAGGGCGGCCGCGACGATCATCTCGGGCGTCTGGCGCAGGCCGGTGTAGATGACCTCGAACCCTTCATCGCGCAGGCCGCGCGCCAGGACCTTGGCACCGCGGTCGTGGCCGTCCAGGCCGGGCTTGGCGATGAGGACCTTCAGGGGCCGGTCAGCCATGGCGGCATCATAGCCGCCGGTGCCGACGCTCCGACGACCGTGCTGCCTCCCGCCGACGGCTCAGGGCAGCGGTGTGATGGCGACTTCCACCGTGGCCTCGTCAGCCGCCACCGAGACCATGGCACACAGGCTGGAAGCCGGACCGTGCGTTCCGATGATCCAGCTTTGCACGCCCTCGAAATCGCCGATCTGCTGGACCGCCTCGATGGTGGCGCCGGAGCGCACCTGATCCAGCTCCGACGGCGGTAGGGTCGAACCCTCCACGCCCGTCAGGATGACGCGCCAGAAGGTGCTGCCGGTGACGGTGACGGGAAGCCCGCTCGGATCGCGCACGAACGGTGGCGCGGCCGGCTCGAGACGCACGGTCACTCCGTCCAGCGCCTGGATCCGGAACGCCACGCTTTCGTCCCTCGCGTGCACGTCCTGAACCGCCTGCAGGTGGTCGATCGACGGCATCGCGGGGCCCACGGGACCGGACCAGGCGCCGCTTACGCAGGTGCCGCCGCTGACGGGGGTGAACGCGAGGGGGATCGTGAAGTCGATCAGGAAGTCCTCGCCCGATCCGCTACTCACCCACGCGACGTCCAGGCAAGCGGGACCGGCCAGACCGACGATCCAGGTCGGCTCCCCCAGATAGTCGGCCACCTTGGTCACCTGACGCACCACCGCGCCGGACACGAGTGTGTCGAGCTGGGCAGGAGGCAGGTTCGCGGCGTCCGAGTGCTCAAGGACGACGCGGTAATAGGAACTCCCCTCGATGGAGACCGGACGACCGGTGGCATCGGTGAACGGCGGCGACGCCGGCTCGACCTGGATCCCACTCCAGGGGAGCGCCGCCTGGAACGTGACCCGATCGTATCCCGGGTAGGTCGCGACACCGACAGAATGCAGGGGGTTCGATGGGTCGGTGGTGAGACCAGCATCCGAGAAGCTCGTGGCGCACGTCTGCGACGTGATCGGCGAGGGTGGCGGAAGGACGCCGGTCGGTGAAGGTGACGCCACCGTCGGCGTCGTCGAGGGGGTAGCAAACGTCGGAGACGCCGTCGCGCCGGACGGCGAGGGCGACAGGACGGTCGCCGGACCGATCGGCAGCCGGCCGCCGGCGACGGCCAGCATGGTCCCGATGAAGGCCGCCAGGATGGCCGCCACCAGGAGCCAGAGGGCACCCCGGCGGGTGCCCCCGACGAGCACGGGCCGTCCGGTCGGGCGTTGCGCGGCAGGCGCGTCACCCCAGGTCGGGTGCGGTGGGGTCTCGGCGTCCAACAGGTCGTGCAGGCCGGCGGCAAGGCGGCGTTCGAACGGGTCGTCAGCGGCCATGGTGGGCCTACGGGGAGCTGCACGTGGGGGCGGTGGGTGTCGAGGTGTCCAGTTCGACACGCAAGCGATCCAGGGCCCGGCTCAACATGGCCCCGACGTTGCCCGGGCTGGTCTGAAGGATGGTCGCGATCGTCGCGTAATCGAAATCGTGGTAGTAGCGGAGCACGATGGCCGCTCGTTGCCGCGGCTCCAGGCGCGCCAGCGCGTCCCGCACCACGACGTGGTCGGTGGGGTCCGCCGACGCTCCGGGCCGGTCGTCACGGATCGGGTCCAGCGGCTCGGCCCAGCGGATGCGTCGGCGGCGGAGCCCACTGAGTGCGGCATTGACGGCGATGCGATGCAGCCACGCTTCGATGGGCACATCACCCCGGAAGTGCTTTCGTTCCCGAAAGGCCGATTCGTACGCATCCTGGGTCACGTCGGCGGCCAGCCCGGCATCGCCGCAGATGCCCAGCGTCGTGCGATAGACGGCCGGATACGTGCGTTCGTACAGCGCCGCGAAGTCGTCCAGCTGGGGCAGGAAGGTCACCGCTGCTCCCTTACGCGCCGCCATCGGGTGGTGCGGCGCTACCCATATGACGCGCCGGCCGGGCAGATCCTTGCAGGCTCGCCGTCACGGCTGCCTGGACAGCCTCAGGGGCGAGGCGCTGGCCGCGCCAGGTGGGCGTAGAACTCGGCCCGGGTGCGGTCCCGCGTGCGGAAGAGGCCGAGCACAGCGGCGGTCGTCATGATCGTGCCCGGCTTGCGCACGCCGCGCATCACCGCGCACAGGTGCGTCGCCTCCACGACCACGCCCACGCCCTGCGGCCCGAGGTTGATCTGCAGGAAGTCGGCGACCTGCTGGGTGAGCCGCTCCTGCACCTGGAGGCGGCGGGCGTACATCTCGACGATGCGCGGGATCTTCGACAGGCCGATCACCCGGCCGCG
>JBIOID010000083.1:0-7661 GCA_044449585.1 Candidatus Limnocylindrales bacterium | reverse complement strand
GTACATGCCCCAGCCTTCCACGAACTCGGGCGCGTCCAGCATCAGGCGGGCCAGGCTGGGATGCGTCGTCGCCGCCGAGAGCTGCAGGTGGTGGCCGGGATATGCCTCGTGGATGCTCGTGTTGACCAGCGCGCTGCGATTGTGCTCGCGCATCGCCCGGCCGTTGCCGTCGACCGACGGCGTGACGACATAGATGCCGGCCGGCTTGGTATCGAACGGCGGGGCGTCGAAATAGGCTGCGAACGGCAGCGCGTTGCGCAGGTACTCGGGGGTGGCGATGACCTGCAGCGATTCCCCGCGCGGGATCGTGGCGAGGTCGTGATCGATGATGAACTGGCGCGCCTCGAACATGGCGGCGCGGTATTCGTCGAGCGCGACCTCGAAGGTCGCGGCATGGTCGGACTTGACGCGATCGAGGACCTCCGCCTCGGTCGCGGACGGGTCGATCTGGCGGGCGGTCAGCGCGCGCAGGGCCTTGAGCTCGGCCAGCTGCTGCCAGCCGATCTCCAGGATGTCATCGCTGGTCAGGCCGTCGAAGGCGCGCAGGGCGACCAGCTCGTCATAGCGGTCACGGCCCAGCGCGGTGTCGTCGTCGGCGTCCACCAGGCGGCTCTTCAACCACGAGCGGTAGCCCTCCACCGCCGCCCGAGCCGCGCGCGCCGCCTTCTCCAGACGGGCCTGGCGTGGATCGTCTGCGCCCCATGCCGCGCGCCCGGCGTGCGCCACCTCGTCGAACAGCTCGCCGATCTCACCGGCGCTCTCGATCTCCAGCTCGTTCCACAGGCGCACCGGGCGGGCGCCGAGCTGCTCGGGCGTCTCGTGGATCAGGCGCGGCGTGTCCTCCAGGCGGCCGGTGATGGCTTCCAGACGATGCTCGAGCGGCGCGAAGTCCCGGGCGAAGAGGCAGAAGATGCCGTCGCCGATCTCATCCATGGCCGACGCCCGGCGCTCCCACAGCCGGTGGACCTCGTCATCGAAGACCGCCCGATGCGCCCCCAGCAGCGCGATCTCCCGTTCGAATGCTGCGCCGGGCGAGAGGCCCAGCGGGTCGAGGCGCTCCAGGTCGGCCACATAGCGGTGGTCGTCGGCCATCTGCTGCTCGATGGCCGCACGCGTGCGGCTACCCAGGCGCGCGTCGTGCTCGTGGATGCCGAGGGTCGTGGCCAGCACGGGGTTCTGGGCCATCCGCGCATCGAAGCGTGCCCGGACCAGCGCTTCGTACGCCGCGTCGCCCTCGCCCGTCGCGTCACGCTGGCCGGGGTTCGTCACGCCGCCACCGGCATGCCCGCCGCACCGATCTCGACGAGCGCATCGCGCGTCGCCAGCACGACGCGCTCGATGTCGGCCGCCTCGATGCCGAAGTGGGTCACGGCGCGCACCTGCCCGTGGGCGTAATCGATCATCAGCACGCCGCGTCGGGCGAGCGCATCCAGAAAGTGGGCCCGCAGCTCCCGTGGTGCGAGCCGGCCGGCCGGCGAGTCGCTGCTCACCGCCTGCACGCGGAAGAAGAGGAAGTTGGTGCGCACCCGCGCGAGGTCGAGGTCGGTCACGCCGGGCAGCCCGGCCAGCCGGTCGCCCAGGCGGCGGGCGTTGGCATGGTCTTCGGCCAGCCGGTCGATCATGCCCGCCTCGCCGTCCCGCAGGGCGATGAGGCCGGGCGCGGCCAGGACGCCCACCTGGCGCATGCCGCCGCCGAGCAGCTTGCGGGCACGCCGCGCCCGCCAGATGAAGTCGCGCCGCCCCACCACCACCGAGCCGACGGGACAGGCCAGGCCCTTGGACAGGCAGAACGAGGCCGAGTCGACGCCACGCAGCAGTTCGGGCGCGGGCGTCCCCAGGGCCACCACCGCGTTCCACAGCCGCGCGCCGTCGACGTGGACCGGCACGCCCGGGGCGGCCGGTCCGAGCGGCTCGCTCGAGCCGCCGTGGGCGATGGCCGCGACCTCGCCCATGTACGCCGCGCTGAGCGGCTGGCCCATCGAGTGGCCGTGCGTGTTCTCCAGGACCAGCAGGGCGGTCAGTGGCTCGTGCGGGTCGCGCGGGTCACGAAAAGCGTCGCGGATGGCGGCCGGATCGATCGTCCCGTCGGGCCGGGCGGCCAGGGGTCGCGTCGAGGCCCCGACCACCACCGCGTGGCCGCCGGCCTCGTCGAGGACCGTGTGGGACTCGGCCTCCGCCACGATCTCGCCGCCGCGCGGCACGTGGGCCATCAGGCTGACCAGATTGCCCATCGTGCCGCTGGCCACGAACAGGCCCGCCTCCTTGCCCGTCAGCTCGGCGGCGCGCTCCTCCAGGGCGATGACCGTGGGGTCATCACCGAAGACGTCGTCGCCCAGCTCCGCTTCCGCCATGGCGCGGCGCATCTCGGCGGTCGGCTGGGTGACCGTGTCGGAGCGCAGGTCGATCCGTGGGGGGGCCATCCGTGGCGAGTATACGAACCGCCGCCCGTCAGGGCAGGGTGACGGCCCCAGCCCGCCACCGCGCGTGGTCGAGCGGCGCACCTGCTACCATCCGCGGGCCGCCTGGACCCGTGGTGTAGCGGCCCAACATGCCAGCCTGTCACGCTGGAGATCGCCGGTTCGAATCCGGTCGGGTCCGCCAAGCCCTGCCTGAACCCCGCAGCGGCGCAACGACGAGCCTCCCGCTAACGGAGGCCGGCGAATAGGTCGGTCTCCGGAAGGCGCACGCCGATGCGTGCGACGCGCAGGGTGAAATCCTCCGTCGGCTGGTACCGCTTCCAGGCCTCGGCGCCCAGCGCCAGGAACGGGTTGGTGGCGGAGATCTGGGTCACGTGCGCCCGCAGCGCGCCGATCTTGTGCTCCAGGTAGTCGGTGACGTCGACCCGCGTCGTCACCGGCCCGGTCGCGGCGGCCATCCTGGCCGTCCAGGCCTCGCGCTCCGCGCGCTGCTCCGGGGTCTCCTCCGCCGAGGGCGCCCAGGCCGACTCGATGCCCCGCTCGGCCAGCTCGTGCTGGATGGCCTCCAGGCGCGACCAGTCGAGCACGGTCTCGTAGAGCTTGGTCGGTCCCATCGGACCGTTCACCGCCTCGAAGGCGGCCTTGGCCGTGAGCGCCGCCCGGATGTGATCGGGATGGCCATAGCCGCCGAAGTCGTTGTAGCCCACCACCACGTCGGGCTCGACGTCGCGCAGGATCACCGCCAGGCGTTCTGTCGCCTCGGCCAGGTCGGCCTTCCAGAAGGCGCGCGGGTCCGCGTTGCCATCGGTGTCCATCATCCCCGAGTCGCGATAGCCCAGCCATCGGTGCTCGATGCGACCCTCCGGCGATAGCGCCGCCAGGGCGGCGGCCATCTCAACGGCGCGGATCTCCCCGAGGCGGGCGTGGTTCTCGGCCGTGTCCATCTCCGGCACCACGATCTCGCCCAGTTCGCCCCCGGTGCAGGTGACGCACACCACCCGGAGACCTTCGGCGGCGTAGCGGGCCATCACCCCGCCGGTCGTGATGGTCTCGTCGTCGGGATGGGCATGGACGGTCAGGAGCGTCAGTCGGTGGGGCATCTGCGCATATTAGGGGGCGCCCGCAGGAACGCGGCCCGCTACCGTGTGCTCGTGACATCCGACACGACGGGCAGCTGGTCGGCTGACGCCGGGCCGGTCGCGCAGGCGCCGACCCAGGGTCCGCTGGCCGGGCTGGTCGTGTGCGACCTCTCGACCATCCTGGCCGGACCGTACTGCGCGATGCTGCTGGGCGACCTGGGCGCGGACGTGATCAAGGTCGAGCCGCCCGAGGGCGATGGCACGCGGGCGTGGGGGCCGCCCTTCGTCGGCGCACCCGAAGCAGAAGTGAGCTATCCGGCGGGGGATCCGCGTGATGCCCCCGGCTACCCCGGGGAATCGGCCTACTACCTGTCGATCAACCGCAATAAGCGAGACATGCGCCTGGATCTGCGGACCGCTGCGGGCCGCGACGTGCTCGCCCGCCTCGTGGCCCGGTCGGACGTCCTGATCGAGAACCAGCGGGTCGGCGGCCTCGCCCGCCTGGGCTTCCCGGACGAGGAACTCCAGCGTCTCAATCCGGCGCTCGTCCACCTCGCCATCAGCGGCTACGGGGTGGACGGGCCACTGGCCGATCGACCCGGTTATGACTTCGTCATCCAGGCCGTGTCCGGGCTGATGTCGATCACCGGCCAGCCCGACGCGGCGGGCGGCGAGCCGACGAAGGTCGGCGTCGCCATCAGCGATCTGACCACGGGCATGCTCGGCGCGGTCGCGGTCCTCGCCGCACTGGTCGGTCGCCGGCCGTCCGACTCCGCCGCGGGTTCCGGCCAGGGCCAGCGGATCGACCTCTCCCTGCTGGAGGCGACGCTCTCGTGGCTGGCCAACCAGGCGGCCAACCACCTGATCGGGAGCATGACGCCCGTCCGGCTGGGTAACGAGCACCCCAACATCACGCCCTACGAGACGTTCCGCGCGGCTGACGGCGAGCTCGCCGTGGCGGTGGGCAATGAGCGCCAGTGGCGCCGGTTCTGCGCCGTCCTGGGCCAGCGCGACCTGGCCACCGATGCGCGCTTCGCCAGCAACGCGGCCCGCCTGGCGCACCGTGCCGAGCTGCGGGCCACCCTCGGCGCGGTGCTGGCGGGGCGCCCTCGTGATGCGTGGCTGCAAGCCCTGGCGGCGGCCGAGGTGCCCAGCGGGCCGTTGAACGACATCGCCGCCGCCTTCGCCGACCCGCAGGCCGTCGCGCGTGGCATGGTCACCACGGTCGAGCATCCGACGGCCGGTCCGATCCGCCTGCCCGGCGTGCCCTTCAAGCTGTCACGGACGCCCGCCACCGTGCGCACCGCCCCGCCGCTGATCGGCCAGCACACCGACGAATTGCTGGAGTGGCTGGGCTATGGTCCCGACGCTGTCGCTCGGCTGCGCCGCGACGGCGTGATCTGACCGATGACCCGGCCGACGTAAGCTGTGGCCATGGAGCCGACGCGCACCGAGACCGACAGCATGGGCGCCGTCGAGGTGCCGGCCGCCCACTACTGGGGCGCCCAGACGGAGCGCTCGCGACACCACTTCGCGATCGGCGACGACCGCATGCCGCTGGCCATCGTGCACGCCTTCGGCCTGCTCAAACGGGCCTGTGCGGAGGAGAACGCCGACGCGGGCCGCCTGGCGACCGAGAAGGCCGTGCTCATCGTGCAGGCCGCGCGTGAGGTCGAGGATGGTCGCCTGGACGACGAGTTCCCGCTGTCGGTCTGGCAGACCGGCTCGGGCACCCAGTCGAACATGAACGCCAACGAGGTCATCGGCAACCGCGCCATCGAGCTGGCCGGCGGGGCCCTGGGCTCGAAGGTGCCGATCCACCCCAACGACGACGTCAACATGGCGCAGTCATCCAACGACACCTTCCCGACCGCGATGCACCTGGCCGCCGCGAGGGTCATGGTCGAGCGCCTCATCCCGTCGGTGCGCGCGCTGCGCGACGCGCTGGCCGTCAAGGCGGCGGCGTACGCGGCCATCGTCAAGATCGGGCGCACCCATCTCCAGGATGCGGTCCCCTTGACCCTGGGCCAGGAGTTCTCGGGCTACGTCGCGCAGCTCGACGCTGACCTGGATCGGCTGGCCACGGCCCTTCCCGGCCTGTACGAGCTGGCGCTGGGCGGCACGGCCGTCGGCACTGGCCTCAACGCGCCGCCCGGTTTCGGCGAGGCCGTCGCCGCCCGCCTGGCCCTCGCCACCGGCCTGCCCTTCGTCAGCGCGCCCAACAAGTTCGCGGCCCTCGCAGCGCACGGCGCGCTCGTCGCCGCGCATGGCGCCATCCGTACGCTGGCGACCGACCTCATCAAGATCGCCAACGACCTGCGCTGGCTGGGCTCCGGGCCGCGCTCGGGTCTGGGCGAGCTGCACCTGCCGGAGAACGAGCCCGGCTCGTCGATCATGCCCGGCAAGGTCAACCCGACCCAGTGCGAGGCGCTGACCATGGTCTGCGTCCAGGTCATGGGCAACGATCTGGCCATCGCCATCGCCGGCTCCCAGGGCAACTTCGAGCTGAATGTCTACAAACCGTTGATCGCGCGCGACTTCCTGCACTCGGCGGTCATCCTGGCCGACGCCTGTCGCTCGTTCCGCGAGTTCTGCGTGGAGGGCCTGGAGCCGGACGTCGCGCGCATCGCCGAGCTCGTGGACCGGTCGCTGATGCTAGTGACCGCGCTCACCCCGCGCATCGGCTACGACCGGGCGGCGGCCATCGCGAAGCGGGCCCACCACGACGGGCTCACCCTGCGCGACGCGGCCGTCGCGAGCGGTGACATCAGCCCGGAGGAGTACGACGAACTGGTCGATCCAGCGGCCATGACCGGGACCCGTTGACACGACGCACCAGCCCGAAGATGCGATTGACCGGCGGGGCCGACGTCGATAGCCTAAGAGTCCTGCCGGCAGCCCAGGGATGAGCCGGCCCCAGCTGCCGCCACCTGACCCCACGGACATCGTCCTGCGCAGGCAGGCCCGAGAGGCGAGAGCCCAGGCATCGCCGTGAAAGAGGATCGGTAACCATGCGTTTTCGTGCGGTGGCCGTCGTGGCCGTCTCGTTCTTCCTGCTCACGTCGCTCCTACCGGCGGGGGTGTTCGCCAAGAGCACACCTCAGACCGCCACCACCCAGAAGCACGTCCAGCGGATCACGCTCCAGGAGGGCCAGAAGATCGACGGCAAGCTGGTCCAGGCCATGAAGGCGCCGACCGAGAACGTCATGGTCATCCTCCAGATGGCAGGCGACCCGGTGGCCGTGCGCCAAGCGGCGGCCGGCCACAGGTTCTCGACCGCCGAGCAGGCGTCGGTGCGCAAGGCGCTCAAGGCGCCACAGGCACTGCTCGCGCCGCGCATCAAGGCTCTCGGCGGCCACGTGATCGGCACGATGCAGGATGCCTATGACGGCGTGCAGGTGTACGTCAAGGCCAGCCAGATCGGCAAGCTGGCGGCGCTGCCGGGCGTGGTCAAGGTCCACGCCGTGCAGACGTACACGCGCGACAACGTCAACGCCGTGCCCTACGTGCAGGCGCCGGCGGCGTGGGCCACCGGGCTCACCGGGAGCACCGAGTGGATCGCCGTCATCGATACCGGTATCGACTTCTACCACGCCAACTTCGGCGGCTCGGGTGACTCGGTCGACTTCACCTACGGCGAGGCCCACGACACGGTCGCGCCGGCCTTCAACCATGACGGCACCACCCAGGCCTTCCCGAGTGCCAAGGTCATCGGCGGCTATGACTTCGCCGGTGATGCGTACGACGCGGACACCAACCCCATCCCGGCGCCCGACCCGAACCCGCTCGACTGCGGGCTGGCCGGCGGCGGTGATGGCCACGGTTCGCACACCGCGGGCACCGCGGCCGGCGAGGGCGTCCTGGCCAACGGCACGACCTTCACGGGGCCCTACGACGCCACGACCGAGACCGATAACTCGTTCCTGATCGGCCCCGGCGTCGCTCCCCAGGCCAAGATCCTCTCCTACCGCGTCTTCGGCTGCACCGGGTCCACCAGTCTCGTGACCCTGGCCATCAACCAGGCCGTCGCCGACGGCGCGAGCGTCATCAGCATGTCGCTCGGCTCCGACTTCGCGGCCCCCGTCCCGGCGGACGACCCGGACATCGTCGCGTCCGACAACGCGGCCGGTGCCGGCATCGTGGTCGTCGCCGCGTCCGGCAACGC
>JBIOID010000082.1:0-7729 GCA_044449585.1 Candidatus Limnocylindrales bacterium | reverse complement strand
TCTCGAACGCGGCCAGCTCCTCGTCGGGCAGGCCGTAGGTGTGGCGCTCCTCCGGGAAGGCCCTGCTGCGCACGTCCGCCGCGTAGGCCTCGAGGGCGGCGCGGGTCGACCCGGCGAGGTCGGCATAGGCTTTCACGAAGCGCGGCGCCTGGCCCTGGGTCAGGCCGAGCAGGTCGTGCCAGACGAGCACCTGGCCGTCGCATCCGACGCCCGAGCCGATGCCGATGGTGGGGATCTTGAGGAGGCGGCTGATGTGCTCCGCCGCGGGCGCCGAGACCGCTTCCAGGACGATGGCGAAGCAGCCCGCGGCCTGCAGCGCCAGGGCATCGTCGAGCAACCGCATCGCCTTGGCCGCCGTGCGGCCCTGCGCCTTGAAGCCGCCGAGCATCGTCACGCTCTGGGGCGTGAGGCCGAGATGACCCATCACCGGGATGCCGACCTGGGCGAGGGCCCGTGCCCGGTCGACCGACGGCCCCGCCCCCTCCAGCTTGACGCCGTCGGCGCCGGCCTCCTTGACCAGCCGGATGCTGCTCTCGATGGCCTGCTGGTCGGAGACCTGGTAGGAGCCGAACGGGAGGTCGCCGAGGAGGAAGGCATGCTTGGTGCCGCGTCGTGCGGCCCGCGTCAGCATGACCATCTCGTCCATCGTGACCGGCGTCGTGCCGTCATAGCCGAGCATGTTGTTGGCGGCCGAATCGCCCACCAGGATGATGTCGACGCCGGCCTCATCGGCCAGGCGGGCGCTGGGCGCGTCGTAGGCGGTGACCATGACGATCGGCTCGCGCCGCGCCTTCAAGTCGCTGAAGGCGGTGAGCTGCAGATGCATGGCTCGGGCGACGCTCATGGCCGAGGCATCGGTCCGGGGGCGGGCGGTGGTCGTCATCGGTCGGCGCGGTCCATGGTGCTCGGCGGCTCCTGCTCGACGGATTCGAGGACCACATTATCGATGAGCCGGATCTCGTCCACGCGAACGGCCGCCGCCAGCACGCGCGGCCCGAGGTCCACGACCTCGAGGTAGTCGGTCGGCAGGCCCGCCCCGGCGTGCCCCGCCCCGGCCGGGGGGGCGTCGGGGGTGGGCCGCGCGCGGGGGGGGGCGATCGCCAGTGTGCCCGGGGCCCGCGAGAGGCGCGCGTTGCGAGACGAGAGCGCCAGCCCGTCGGGATCGCGGACGGTCGGGATGACCCGCAAGTGGACGGGCAGGTCCAGGTCGTGCAGCATCGTGCGGACGACCGCCACCTGCTGGGCATCCTTCTGGCCGAAGTACGCGATGTCCGGCGCGACGATGTGGACGAGCTTGAGGACGACCGTCGCCACGCCGCGGTAGTGACCGGGCCGGAAGACACCCTCGAGGATCGCGCCCAGCCGCTCGACGTCCACCCATGTCTGGAAACCGGGCGGGTACAGCTCGCCGACCGGCGGCGCGAACACGAGGTCCACGCCGGCTGCCTCCGCCGCGGCCAGGTCCCGCGCTTCGTCGCGCGGGTACGCCTCCAGGTCGGCCGCGTCCCCGAACTGGGCCGGGTTCACGAAGAGGCTCATGACCACCGTGGCGCAGTCCGCCCTGGCCGCGTCGAGCAGGGCGCGGTGGCCGGCGTGCAGGGCGCCCATGGTGGGCACGAGGCCGACCGGGCCGCCGCCGACCGCGCGCCGTTCGGCGACCGCCGCCCGCGTGGTCGCGATGGTGCGCAGCACGAGCATGTCGGGGCGAGTCTACCTTCGCCCGCCGGCGCCCCGCGCCGCGACGTCAGGGCTCGAAGCGTCGGAAGATGGCCACCGCGTTCTGGCCACCGAAGCCGAAGCCGTTGATCATGGCGGTGTCGACGCGCTGCTGGCGTGCCACGAGAGGCACGTAGTCGAGGTCGCACTCCGGCAGGTCGGGATGCTCCAGGTTGGCCGTGGGCGCGATGACGCCATCCCGGATGGCCCCGATCGCGGTCAGAGCGCTGACCACCCCGGCCGCGCCGAGCAGGTGGCCGACCATCGACTTGGGCGAGCTGATGGGGCGTCCGTAGGCATGCGGCCCGAAGGCGGCCTTGATGGCGCGGGTCTCGGTCACGTCGTTGAGCGGCGTGGACGTACCGTGCGCGACGATGTAGTCCACCTCATCGGGCGTCACCCGTGCGTCGGCCATGGCCAGGGTCATCGCGCGCGCCGCCCCGCGCCCGGTCGGCTCGGGGGCGCTGATGTGGAAGGCATCGGCGGTCAGCGCCGCGCCGATGAGCTCGGCCTGGATGGTCGCTCCGCGGCCCAACGCATGGGCCGCGCTCTCGAGCACGACCACCCCCGCCCCTTCGCCGAAGAGGAACCCGTCGCGGTCGCGGTCGAAGGGCCGCGAGGCGTGGGTCGGGTCGTCGTTACGCTTGGACAGCGCGCCCATGTTGCCGAGCGCGGCGAAGCCGATGGGCAGCAGCGGCGCCTCCGACCCACCGGCCAGGACGACGTCCACCTCGCCTCGCTGGATCATGCGGAGGCCGTCGAGGAAGGCGATGACCGAGCTGGCGCAGGCCGCCACCTGGGTGATCACCGGGCCCGTCAGGTGGTACTGCATCGACAGCTGGCAGGCCGCCATGGAGCCCGACAGGGCCGGGATGGCGAACGGGCTGACGAACTGCGGGCCGCGCTCCTCGACCGTGTGGGTGCCGTCGATGATCTGCTCCAGGCCGCCGCCGCCGGTGTTCATGGCGACCGCCACCCGGTCGCGCTGCTCGGGCGACCAGGCGCTGAAGTCCAGGCCGCTGTCGGCGACCGCCTCCTTGCCGGCGGCCATCGCCAGGTGGATGAAGCGGCTCATGCGGCGCGCCATCTTGCGGTCCATGACCGTCGTCGGGTCGAAGTCCTTGACCTCGGCCGCGATGCGCACCTCGTACCGGCTGGCGTCGAAGCTCGTGATGGGCCCGCCACCATTGACGCCGGCCACGAGATTGCGCCAGAACGTCGGATGGTCGTTGCCGATCGGGGTGATGGCGCCGAGGCCGGTCACCACGGCGCGGCGGGCGAGGTCCTGCTCAGGCACGGCCGACATCCCTCCTGGGGTGGGGTCCACGATCGTACCGCGGCGCGGGCTCGCCGGGAGTGGCGCCCGTGGAGGACGTGCGGCCGGCCGCCCGCCGATCAGCCGCCCGCGCCTGGGGCATGGCCCGCCAGACGGGGGGCAGGAGGCGCACCCACAGGTGGACCCCCGCGTGCAGGCCGGCGGCCAAGCGTGCTCGACCGGGACCCCAGGGCACGTCGTACTCGGCCCGGATCCGGTCGGGCAGCAGGTCCACGGCGGGCAGCGTCAGCAGCGCGGCCAGCGGCGCGGGCAGGAACGGCAGCGGGGCGCGCAGGATGAGCCGCCCGAGGCGTCGACCGGTCGCCGTGACGTGGACCGGCCCGTCGACGGCGAGCATGGCCGACCAGTAGGCCTCGAAGGCCGGCCAGTCGCCGGGACTGCGGTCGGGCGGGATGCCGAGGCGCGTGCCCAGCGCACGCGCCTCGCGCCAGAAGGCCTCGAGATCGGCCGCGCTGAGCGGTGCGACCCACCGCTGGTACGCCTGCACGCTGGTCCAGATGAGCGTCGCCTGGACCCATAGCAGCAGCTCCGGATCCATCGCGCGGTACCGCTCGGCGAGCGCACGGGCGGCCGGATCGGCAGTGGCGCCGCGCACCGGCGCGTGCGCCCGGTTCAGGCGCCGGACGGCGGCCTCCGCGGTGACGCCATCGCCGAACACGAGGGCGAGGGTCGTGCGCAGCGTGTTGCGCAGGCGACGCGCCGGATCGGCCGCGAACGCGCTGTGCTGGGCCACGCCCTCGGCCACCAACGGATGGGCCAGCTGGAGGAGCAGGGCCGTCGGGCCGGCACCGAGCAGCACCGCCTCCCGATCGATGCGCCACATCCGGCTGCCAGGGCCATAGAAGCCGAGTCGACCGTCAGGTGTCAGCGCGGCAACGCCCTCGACTCGAGCGGCACGTCCCAGTGGGCCTCCACCAGCTCGAAGCGGCGCCGCTCCTCGGCCGCGTAGCGGACCTGGTCCGGGAAGAGGCGCGCCTTGATCTCCGCCTCGCTGCGTTGTTCCATGGCCGCCCAGTCACGGTACGTGATGGTCACCAGGACCGTCCAGTCGGCCCGGCCGTCCCCGTGGAAGCGCGGCACGTAGGCCTGCACATCGAGGAACCGGCCAGCGGCCAGCTGCTCGCGCAGGAGCGGCCAGTGATTGCGCTCGAAGAGCTCCAGGAACTCGTCCTGGGCACCCCAGCGGATGCGGTAGAAATAGGCGACCGTGACCGGCCGCGGGTCGGATGGCATGCCGGTCAGTCGCCCTCGTAGCGCTTGAAGATCACGGCCCCATTGTGGCCGCCCAGGCCGACGTTGTCGCTGATGGCGTAGCGAATGGGCATCGAGCGCGCGCTGCCGTGGACGACGTCGAGGTTGATCTCTGGGTCGGCGTCGCGATAGTTGAGCGTCGCCGGCGCGCACTGGTGGTGCACCGACAGGACCGTGAAGATGCCCTCGACGGCGCCCGCTGCGCCCATCAGATGACCGGTCATGGACTTCGTGCCGCTGATGGCGATCTGCGGCGTCCGCTCGCCGAAGACGGCCCAGAACGCCTGCGCCTCACGGAGGTCGCCGAGGGGTGTCGACGTGCCGTGCGGATTGATCAGGTCGACCTCGTCGCGGGGCACGCCGTGTCGCTCGAGGGCCATCTCGATGGCCCGCCGCGTGCCGTCGCCCTTCTCCACCGGCTGGATGAGATCCCAGGCATCGGCTGCCGACCCGAAGCCGACCACCTCGGCGTAGACGCGCGCGCCGCGCGCGCGAGCGTGTTCCAGATCCTCCACCACGAGGGCCCCGGCGCCTTCGCCCAGGACGAACCCGTCACGCGTCCGGTCGAACGGTCGGGAGACCGTCTCGAGCGCCTCGCCCGGCCGGGGCGTGCCCATCCCGCGCATGTTGGAGAAGCCGATGTAACCGACCTCGAAGAGGGGGGTCTCGGTCGAGCCGCAGATGGCAGCCACGAAATCGCCCCGCCGGATGCCTTCGGCAGCCTCCCCGATGTTGTGGGTCCCGGTCGAGCAGGCGGTCACGATGCACATGTTCGGGCCCCGCGCGCCCGTCTCGATGGCGATCTGGCCGGAGGCCGTGTCGGGCAGCATGTTGGCGATGAAGAACGGGCTGACCGAGCGCGGGCCCTTCTGCTCCCACGTCCGCATCGCCTCCATCATCAGGCCCGGGCCGCCGACGCCGGAGCCGAAGACCACGCCGATGTCCTCGCTGTTGGCCGGCGTGATCTCCAGGCCCGCGTCGGCCACCGCCTGCTTGGCGGCGGCCACGCCGAAGACGACGTTCTTGTCGGTGCGGCGCACGGCCTTGAAGTCCATCCACTGGGTGGCGTCGAAGTCGTTGACCTCGCCGGCGGCCTGGCATTCCATGTACGACGGGTCCCAGCGGGTGATGCGGTGGAGGCCGCTCCGGCCTTCCACCAGGCTCTGCCAGGCGGTGTCGATGTCCTGGCCGATGGGGCTGATGATGCCGAGGCCGGTGACGGCCACACGGCGGGCGAAGTCGGGTCGGCGCATGGCTGGTCAGGTCTCCTGAGCGGTCGACTGGGCGGGAAGGGCAGCGGTCAGGTCGGGCACCAGCGCCTGCGGCGCGATGCCGTCGGGCGCCTGCGGGTCGTCGAGGGCGATGGTCATGGCCTCGGGGGCGATACGCCGGATGAGGCCCGCCAGGACCTTGCCCGGGCCGACCTCCACGAACGTGGTCACGCCCGCGGCGGCCATCGCCTCGACGGCCGCGACCCAGTCGACCCCGGTCGTGAGGTGGTCGACCAGCTCGGCCCGACACGCCGCGCCGCTGGTCAGGGGGTGGGCGTCGGCGTTGGCCAGCAAGGGCATGCGTGGATCGGCGAACGCGATCGGAGCCAGGACGGCCCGCATGCCGTCGGCGGCCGGGGCCATGAGCGGCGAATGGGCGGCCACGCTGACCGGCAGGACGATGGCGCGCCTGGCGCCCAGCCCGCGGGCGGCGGCCACGGCCGCCTCGACTGCGGCGCGCTGGCCACTGACGACGATCTGGCCGGGCGAGTTGCGATTGGCCACGCCGAAGACGCCGTGCGCCCGTCCGGCCTCCAGAAGCTCAGGCAGGCGCTCGTCGTCGAGGCCGATCACGGCGGCCATCGCGCCGTCGCCGCCGGCGGCCTGCATCTGTCGCCCGCGCTCCCGCACCAGGCGGGTGCCATCCTCCAGGCTGATCACGTCGGCCGCCACCAGGGCCGAGTACTGGCCCATCGAATGGCCGGCCACGAACGCCGGCTCCACGAGCGGCAGGCCACGAGCCGCCCGCGCCGCCGCCAGCCCGCGCAGGAAGGCGATCGACGCTGCCAGCAGGGCCGGCTGGGCGTTGACGGTCAGGTCCAGCTGGTCACTCGGCCCGTCCCAGGCCAGGCGACCCAGGCCCTCGCCCAGCGTGGCGTCCGCCGTGGCGAACGCGTCAGCGGCCGCGGCATAGGCCTCGGCCACGCGCCGGGCCATGCCCACGGCCTGGGAGCCTTGCCCGGGGAAGACGAAGGCGACCCCGCTCACGGGCAGGCCATGGTGACGTGCATCGGTCCCGTTGTACCAGCCCGCGCGGCGAACCTCCCTGTTTTGCATGCAATATTGCATGGATCCGAGGGGCTCGCTACGCTGGGGCGATGACCGGTCCCTCTCCGCTGCCGCGCCCATCCGACCCTCCCAGCGCCCAGAATCCGCGCCAGCTGTCCGATGCCATCGCGATGGGCAAGGCCCTGTGGCGGGACCTGGTCATCGGGTTCGCCGCGCAGCTCGGCGAGCTGGACCTGGGGTTCACCCAGTTGGCCGCCCTGTACGCCGTGGCCGGGAGTGCGTCGGTGACCATCGGTGACCTGGCCGAGACGGTGGGGCGGTCGCCGTCGGCGGCCAGCCGGGTGGTCGCCGGCCTGCAGCGGCGCGGCCTGGTCGAGCGGCTCGAGGAGATCGCCGATCGACGCCAGCGCGTGCTGCACCTGACCGCCGAGGGGGCCGCCCTGGTGGCCTACATCGACCGGTCGCGCGCGGATCAGTTCCTGGCCGTCGTGCGGCCGCTGGCGCTCGACGACCGGGCCCTCGTGGCCATGGCCGTGGCGGTCCTGGCGGACCGGGCGATGACGCCGCGAGGCCGGCTCATCAAGGTCCCCGCGGCGCCCTGACGGCCGCCCCGTGCGGCCCGTGACGCCCGCGTCGCAGCGTCAGATGCTGGCCACGTTGCTCAGCGCGCCAAACAGACCCACCACGATGCCGAAGACGATGACGAAGCGCGCCAGCCCGGGGTGCGTGGTGGCCAGGACGGCGGCGATGGCCGCCACGAGCGCCCACACGGTCAGCTTGGCGGTGAGGGCCAGGTACAGGCTGTTGCCCTGCAGTGCGATGGCGAGGGGGTTGAGCTCGGCCGCGGCGCCGTGGACCGCCAGCATGGTGCGGAAGGTGAAGAAGTCGGCCAGCTGGGTCAGCCCGAGCAGCGTCAGGCCGAGCGGTGACAGCAGCACCCGTCCGGGGTGCGCGGCCGTCGCGGGTGGCTGGGGCACCCATCGGGACACCCCCGCACCGTACACCAGGACGGCCTATCGCGCAGGCCCGATGCAACTGCAGGACGCGCTGTAGACTGGTGGGACTTCCCGACCGCACACATCGCGCCGCCACCAGGCGACGGCGTGGGACGGGGTCGACGCGCTGCCCTCTTGTGCGGGCGGGCATG